>CAVEOB010000033.1:0-17029 GCA_963617265.1 Mediterraneibacter gnavus | reverse complement strand
ATGGCGGTATCCAGCCGCTGAAAGAAATTCGCTTTCACCGCCTGCAAAATGTCTTATTTTTATCATCTCCGGCAGCTGCTTTAATTTTACTTTTAAAATTCAATATGCTGTGGCAAACATCAATTTATTTTAAGCCCATGCTGCATTATATATGCTTGTTAAGCATTGCTTGGACTTCCCTATTCTTTTGGGCGGCTGAAAATCTAAAATTAAAAATCATCTATCAGCAAATATTGTTTTGGGCGCTTCTAGTCATTTTGCTTGAAAAAAATAACTTTGTTTGGAATGAATTTTTCTCTTGCCTGCTGATAGCTCAGTATTTAATAACAAGTTTATTGTACTATGCCTATTATCAAACGAATCGCAATGTCAGCCTTTTAAAAATCAAAAACTGCAAATTACCGAATTGGCAATTGAAATGCGTCGTATGTTTCAGCTGTCTTGCGCTGCTGTTTTGTGAAATAAACTGCATTTATCCGCTGCTAAAAGAACAATCCGCTCTTTTCGGCTGGCTGATTATATATGTATTCGCCCTCTTCCAGCTTTTGCACCAATATACTTTCGGCAAAAGCGAGGATATGCAAAAAAATAAACACAGCGTGCAAATATGGTATTGGGTGCTAACCATTGCGGCTATTGCCTATATTCTCGGCAGCTTGCAAATTACCTTATCTTTGTTTGATACCGCCGTATTTTGCGGTGCAGCTTTACTGCTGTTTCTGCCGCTGCCGAATTTTATGAACAAAATTTATTCCAGCCAATTTGTGCAAGATACCGATTTCTTCGGCACATTTTACAATTACTTTATTGTAAAGCCGCTGCAATGGAGTGGTCGAGTTTTAGCGGTTATTATTGACCGTATGATCATAGAAAAAACCGTGGTTGGTATTTTAGTATTTTTACTAAACGGTGCAATCAGGCTATTCCGCAATATGCACTATAACCGCGCTTGGGGCGGAATTGCGATGCTGATGCTTTTAACCATATTGTGGATATATGCTTATTTTGCGGGAGGAACCGACTGATGCCTGAATTGATTTTGGTTATGCTGCTGCTCCCTGTCATCGGCTGTTTTTTTGTGTTAACTGCCCCTGACAGTAAAAATAACGCCTATAATGTGGCATTATTCACACTCTCCGCCAGCGTTTTAACTGTATTGCGCCTGTTTTCTTTTGCTCAAAAAAATGAATTAGACGAGATTGCCGGTTTTTCTTTCAGTTGGCTGGAAAACATTGGATTTAGGTTATATTTTAGCGTTGACGTCTTCGCGCTTTTATTGATATTGGCGTTTTATATAGCTTTAATTATCGGCATGGCTGGACTCAATCAAAACCACCGCAAAAACAAAGTGCTCTTATTTTTAACGCTGTATTTTGCCGGAATGCTGACAGCATTTTTCACTGCCGGAGATTTGCTTTCGTTTTACGCTTTTTTCGCCGGTATGCTGCTACCGCTGTTTATGCTGATTGGCACAAGCGGAAGCGCTAAAAAAATACAAACGCTCTATCGCTTTTTCATCTATAATTTTATCGGAATTTTATCTTTATTTACTGCGGCTTTAATCCTTTACAAATTCTATCATGGCAATGTACGGCTTTCCGAAATTGCTTTGGTCGATATGTCTCCGCATGTCGGGCTTTTGGTATGGACAGCCGTTTGCTTGGCATTTATATCCCGAATACCGGTTTGGCCTTTTCATTCTTGGATAGCCTCGGTCAGCGCCAATATACGCAACCCACTGATATATATTATGGTAAATATGCTGCCGCTAACCGGATTATACGGATTTGCCCGTTTTTGGCCTTTATCCGTGCCCAGCAGCATCAGTTCATATTTGCCGTATATTGAAGTATTTGCCGTATTGACTATGTTTTTTTTAGCTTTGATAGGTTTTGTCAGCCGGCAATTTCTCTATAAACTGTTTGCCTACTCAACCGTCTACTATCTATTCTTTTTGCTGGCGGTCATTTTGCCGGTGGATACCTTAAAAATGAACATTGCTTATTCTCTGTTTATTTTTTTGATTGTAACCTCATCGCTGGTAGTGCTTGATTTGCAGTTTGAAGAAAAATGCCAGCAGCAAACCTGCGGCTACCGCGGAATTCTTGCTTATATGCCGCGCTTTTCAATTGTGATGTCGTTTTTTGTTTTAACTGCTGTCGGCTTGCCGATTTCATCTTTATTTTGGAACAATTTTGTGCTGATTTCCGAGATTTTTCAAGAAAACTTTATCGTCGGACTTTGGGTAATGGCTGCTTTAACTTTAGTAGCGCTTTCTCTGCTGCACGAACTTTATATGATGCGTGATTTACGCCAGCACGACGAAAAAGCAGAAAATTTAAAAGACTTATCCCTAAAGCAGCAAATATTTTTAACCGGCGTGGTCATAGTTTTGTTCTTATCATTTTTTAACCCGTTGTGGTTTGTATTTTAGGAATATGAAATGATTGAAAATATTTTATATCTTTCGCCTTTATGGCTGTTAACCCTTGGTATTGCGGTATTGTTTTTTTGCTATATCCGCGATGCCGCCGTCGGCACAGTATTTCGGCTGGCAAAAATATTTATAATTTTAAGTTTCGGCTGCAGTGTAATTTTCTATAACCGCACGGCATTTGCCGATTTTCTGCAAGCCGACAAATTTACACTTTTGTTTGAAACCATGCTGTTTGTCGCAATGTGCGCAACCTTGTTTTTATCGCGCAAATGGTACACCAGTATGAACGTCGGCTGTGCGCTTTTCGGGTGCGGCTTGCTGACCTCTGGTTTAGCCGGAATTATTTTGATAATGTCCAAAAACTTGGGATTTACCTGGGCTGCTTTTATCCTGATGGCTGTGGCAAACTATTTGCTGTTTATCCGCGCCGACAAACGCAAAGACATCTATATCAGCAGCCGTTTATATGCTTTCTCTGCTGTCTCGGTGCTTTGCCTGTTTTCTATTGGCGTCTTGTTTTTATACACGCAAACACAAGATTTGAGCTATGACATTTTAGGCGGTTATTTTGAAAACGGAGCCACCGAAATAACAACTTTCTTAACTGCCACAATTTTAATTTTAGCCTTTGTTTTCTTTTTAGGCTTAGCGCCTTTGCATTTTTGGTATACCGAAACCACGGGACAAATTGTCTTGCCGGTTTTCACCTATTTTACCTTAGTTCCAATCAGCGCCTGCTGGGCGGCATTTATAAAAATAAACACCTTGGTTTTATCATCTGTTGAACCCAGATTAACTCTGTTTTGCCAAGGCTTGGCGATTCTCTCCTTGTTTGTCGGAGCCCTCGGAGCTTGTAGCGGCAAAAATATCCGCAAGATTTTTGCCTACAGCACAGTCTGCCAGCAGGGAATAATTTTTTTAGTCTTGCAGCATTTAACCGCCGATGCCTTAAACACAGCATTCATCTATTTGGTTGTCTATCTCTTGGCAATGTACGGTGTATGCGCCTGCCTGTTCGGGTTGAAAAATAAAGGAGAATATTTATTTATGCTCAGCGATTTTGAAGGCGCTTCATTTCGCCGTCCCTATATTTCGGCAATGCTGACTTTCTTCTTATTTTCTCTGATAGGTTTTCCGCCGTTTTTGGGCTTTTTAGGCGTATTTGCCGTCGTCAGCGATTTAGTTTTTCACAATAATTTTTATCAGCTAGGCTTTTTACTCGCCGCATTTTTAATTTTGGTTTATTCCTATTTGCAAATTGTAAAAACTTTATATTTTGAAAACAGCAACATAGCTTTTGACCGTGCCGACCGCGGAATTTACACGGCAATTTTCGGCGTAGCACTACTGATGGTAATTATAACTCTGCAGCCACATCTTTTAATACAGAATTTTGAAGCTATTTTTGAAGGAGCTTTAGCATGGCGCTGAACGATAAATGGATTTATTATTTAGAAGACGAAGTCGCCAGCACTAATGACGAAATCCAAAAATATTGTGCTGAATCCGATAAATATATTGTAGTCTGCGCCAAAAAACAAACTGCGGGCAGAGGACGCCGCGGCAGAAGCTGGAACAGCTGCGACGGAAATTTGTTTTTTTCCATGGCTTTTGAATATGAACTGCAAAAAGCCGGAGAATTAGCCTTTGCCAGCTCGCTTAGTTTATTGCAGGCAATCAAAAAAATTTCTCCTGAAGCTGATGTAAAATTAAAATGGCCGAACGACGTATTGCTAAATAATGCAAAAGTAAGCGGAATTTTGCTTGAAAAAGGTCCGGAAAAGTATATGATTACCGGAGTAGGAGTTAATATCGCCGGCAGTCCGAAACTGACCGACGCCGTTTATAAAATAACATCATTGGCGGAATGTGGAATAAAAATATCAGCAATAGAGTTTCTCCGCCTGTTTATAGAAAGTTTTTCGCAGAATTTGAGCTTACTGCAGACCCAAGGTTTTGCTGTTCTGCGCGAAAAATGGCTCGAAAATGCCAAGAATTTGGAAAAGGAAATTATAATCCGCCAAAACGGCAAAGAAGAAAAAGGTATTTTTACGGGAATAGATGAAAGTGCCGCGTTATTGTTAAAAACCTCCGCTGGTATAAAAAAAATATTGGCAGGAGATGTATTTTTTGAAGAGATGAATAAAAATGAGTGATTTTAAAAAAGAAGGAATTTATTTTTTACCGCTGGGCGGTGCCGATGAAATCGGTATGAATATGTACATGTACGCCGTAGACGGCAAAATAATTGTGGTTGACGCCGGCTACGGCTTTTTGCTGGACGAATATCCGGGAATGGATTTAGCCTATGCTTCTCCCGAATTTTTGGACGCCTACCGCGATGACATAGAAGGTTTGTTTATTACTCACGGACATGAAGACCATTTGGGGGCAATCGCGCAAATTTGGCCGCATTTGCAATGTCCGGTTTATGCCATGGATTTCACTTTGGGACTAATCAAATCCCGTTTGGCAGAATTTAAAATGGAAGACGTTGTTCCGCTGGTTTCGGTAAATCAGCAAAGAACCGTTGAACTGCCAAATTTCAGCGTTGAGTTTATCTCTATCGCCCACTCGGTTCCGCAAACCTGTGCGCTGGCAATCCGCACCAAATACGGCAATATCCTGCACGCAACGGATTGGCGTTTTGACGACGAGGCGCTTTCTATGCTGCCGACAGATTTTGAAGCGTTGAAAAAGCTTTCTAATGAAGGCGTTTCAATGCTGGTCTGCGATTCCACCAATATTATGGTAGATAAAAAATCACCGTCCGAAGCAGAAGTACGCAAAAACTTAATGGAAATTGTCCCGCACATTGAAGGCGGTTTGATTGTAACTTGTTTTGCCTCTAATTTAATGCGTTTGGAAAGTTTGATTTTGGCGGCAGATAAAGCCGGACGCACCCCTGTTTTGCTGGGACGCACGCTTATTAACAATATCAAAATCGCCAAAGAGTGCGGCTATCTGCAAGATTTGCCGCCAGTTCACACCATGGAAGAAGCCAAAGACATTCCCGCTGACAAGGCGCTTTATATTTGCACCGGCTCGCAAGCCAACTACCGCAGTGCTTTGAGCATTATTGCCAACGGTGAAAGCAAATATATCAAACTGGATAACTCCGATACGATTATTTTTTCTTCTAAGATGATTCCGGGAAATGAAGATAAAATCGAACGTATGCAAGATAAATTGGCGGCGCAGGGTGCAACCGTGATTACCGATGAAACCGAGTTGGTACACACTTCTGGTCATGCCTGCCGCGATGATTTGAAACGCATGTACGATTTGCTGAAACCGGCTGTGGTGCTGCCTGTGCACGGCGATAAAAAGTTTATCCGCGAACATAAACGTTTTGCCCTTAGCTGCGGCATTAAAGAAGTGTTCTCCGCCCGCAATGGCGATATGTGCCTGCTGCACAATAATCATATCGAATTTTTGGAACAGGTGTTCAACGACATCATCGGCTGGGACAGAAACCGCCCTGTATCACTGGGCTCACAGCTGATTAAAAACCGCCGCCGCATCGCTTTTAATTGCAGTATGTTTATCAGTGCTGTTATCAAAGACAAAAAGCTGCTGGACCTGCAAATGTCTTCAATTGATATTTTGGAGGAAAATGACTGGAACAAGCTGTCTGATGAGATTTTGACAACTGTTAAGCCTTTAATTGAAAAGAAGCTGCTGGAATGTGAAAACCGTACGCAGATAGAAGACTTTATCCGCGGACAGATTCGCCGCCGTGTTTTTGCAGCAACCGAGATTAAACCGGTAACACTGCTGCATGTGGCATTTTTAGGAGACGAGTAAAAATATATATCTTCAGGCATTTCTTTGAGTTGACAAAATCGTCAAACTTTGCTATATGAATGATGATTTAATATTTTTAACACATTTTTATGGATCCTATTTTAACTGTAATTGCAGGAAATGCGAGGTATTGCACTTTTTGCCTTGAGAAGTTAGCCCCCGATGAGGAATGTCACTGCAAGGGTGCGGAAAAAGCTCGTTTGCAAATTAAAGCGAAAGCTCAAAAAAACGCTGAAAATTTGCCTAACCACAGATTTGACCGTCCTCCCCGCGGCTATTCAAAGTAGCTTACATTGCAATGTAAAAGAAAAAGCAAGGTTGAATAATAACCTTGCTTTTTTTTGCATTTAAAAACCTTTTCAAATAATTACTCTATATCAATCATTCATCAATAATTCGGCTACATTGCTAAAAAAAGCTTCCTCATTCAACGAACAAGGAAGCTTTTTTTAGCTAGAAACCAGCTATTTATTCAGTAGGTTCTGCATTATTTTCTAATGCGGCATTGCCTTCTTCAGCTGCTTTAGCTTCTCTCATAGCAAGGATTTCCTTGTCATTTTGAGCAGCTACGCGGCGCAGAGAGCGCAACACATTACCTGTACCGGCAGGAATCAAACGACCTACGATTACGTTTTCTTTCAAACCGGTCAGCTTATCTACCTTACCTTCAACGGCAGCTTCGGTCAAGACGCGTGTTGTCTCTTGGAATGAAGCGGCAGAAATAAATGACTTGGTCTGCAATGAAGCCTTAGTGATACCAAGCAAGATTGGGTCTGCAACAGCAGGCTGTCCGCCTTCTTTAATCACTTTGTTATTTTCAGCTTCAAATACATCGCGGTCAACTTGTTCGCCAATCAGGAATGTCGTATCACCAGGAGCGGTAATTTCAACTTTACGCAGCATTTGTGAAACAATCACTTCAATGTGCTTATCGTTAATTGCCACACCTTGCAGGCGGTAAACGGCTTGAACTTCCTGAACCAAATATTCAGCCAATTTTTCAACGCCCAAAACGCGCAAGATATCGTGTGGAGCCGGTGTGCCTTCTACCAGCATATCGCCTTTCTTCACAATATCGCCATCTTGAACAACCAAACGGCGTCCCTTTGGAATTAAGTATTCAACCGGATTACCTTCAGTCGGAATAACGGTAATGCGCTGTTTAGCCTTATAGTCTTTACCATATTCAACCATACCGTCAATATCAGAAATAACGGCAGGATCCTTTGGACGACGAGCTTCAAACAGCTCAGCCACACGCGGCAAACCACCGGTAATATCCTTAGTTTTTGCACTTTCTCTTGGAATACGGGCAATAACTTCACCGACTTTAATTTCATCGCCGTTGTCAACATTCAGCACGGCATCAACTGACAGATAGTAACGAACTTCTTTGCCTGAATCAGAGGTTACGGAATTCCCCTTCTCATCTTTCAGAACAATGCTTGGTTTCAAGCTGCTGTTCGCAGTAGGACCGGTCTGCCAATCAATAACCACCTTAGAAGTAATACCTGTTACCTCGTCCGTATTTTCTTTTACAGACACATTCGGAATAAGATCTACCAACTGTGCTCTACCAGCTTTTTCAGAAATTACCGGCACCATAAACGGATCCCAAACGGCAATCTTTTGTCCTTTGGCAATTTCAGCACCTTCTTGTACCAAAACTTCTGCGCCATACGGAACACGGTGGCGTGATTTTTCACGACCTTGAGCGTCTTGAATAACCACATCGCAGTTACGAGACAAAATAACCAAATGGTTTTCGGCATTGGTAACAGTATGACCGTTTTCAAGTTTCAAAATACCAGCAAACGGAACTTCAATACTTGCTTGTTCGGCAGATTTAGAAGCCGCACCACCAATGTGGAATGTACGCAGGGTCAATTGGGTACCCGGCTCACCGATTGACTGAGCAGCGATAACGCCGACAGCTTCACCGATATTAACCGGATTACCGCGCGCCAAGTCACGACCGTAACAAGCTGCGCAAACGCCGTTTTCACATTCACAGGTCAAAACAGAACGAATCTTAACTTGTTCAACACCGGCTTTTTCAACTTTTTCAACATCGGCTTCATCAATCAATTTGCCTTTTTTAACCAAAACAATGCTTGAATCTTCTGGATCTAAAATGTCTTCTTGAGCCGTACGACCCAAAATTCTTTCGCCGATAGTGGCAATTACATTGTCGCCGTCAACAACCGGACGAACAATAATGCCGCGTTCGGTTCCGCAGTCGGTTTCGGTAATAACCACATCTTGACCGACATCAACCAAACGACGTGTCAAGTAACCGGCGTTAGCGGTTTTCAAAGCAGTATCTGCCAAACCTTTACGGGCACCGTGGGTAGAGTTGAAGTACTCAGACACGGTCAAACCTTCTTTAAAGTTAGAAATAATCGGTTGTTCAATAATTTCACCAGACGGTTTAGCCATCAAACCACGCATACCAGCCAGTTGACGCATTTGCGCAGCACTACCACGGGCTCCGGAGTCTGCCATCATAAATACGGAGTTATAATAACCATGGTCGGCTTTAGAAATGTTTTTCATCATTTCATCGGCAACTTTATCGGTGCAGGCAGCCCAAATATCTACCACTTTGTTATATTTTTCACCTTTGGTAATCAAACCGTTCTGATATTGCTGTTCAAATTCTTTAACTTGAGCTGAAGTTTCGGCAATCAATTTTTCTTTGGCAGCCGGAACAATCAAGTCATCTTTACCGAATGAAATACCGGACAAGCAAGCGTATTTATAACCCATACCCATAATTTTATCAACCATGATACAAGTTTCTTTACCGCCGCATACACGGTAAACTTCATCAATAATCTGAGAAATTTGTTTTTTCTTCATCAAACGGTTTATCAGCGAGAACGGAACGCCCTCAATCAATTTACCATCTTTCTTCGGCAAAATGTCCGAGATAATCAAACGACCTGGGGTTGTGTCTACAATACCATGATGCAGTTTGCCGTCATCGCCGACATAATCCATACGGCATTTGATTTTAGCATGCATATCTACAACTTTAGCATTCAAAGCCAGCATACATTCTTCCGGACTTGCATAAATGCTGCCTTGTCCCAGCATATCGTCTGCATCGTATGACAAGTAGTAAATACCCAATACCATATCTTGTGAAGGCACGATAATAGGTTTACCAGAAGCCGGAGACAAAATGTTGTTAGAAGACATCATCAATACACGGGCTTCCAATTGTGCTTCAATAGACAATGGAACGTGAACAGCCATTTGGTCGCCGTCGAAGTCGGCGTTGAACGCGGTACAAGCCAACGGGTGCAAGTGAATAGCCTTACCTTCAACCAAAACTGGTTCATAGGCTTGAATACCCAGTCTGTGCAAAGTCGGCGCACGGTTCAGCAATACAGGGTGTTCGCGGATAACTTCTTCCAAAATATCCCAAACTTCCGGACGTTCTTTTTCTACCATACGTTTTGCAGCTTTAATGGTTGTAGCCATGCCATACATTTCCAGTTTGGCATAAACAAATGGTTTGAACAATTCCAAAGCCATTTTCTTTGGCAAGCCACATTGGTGCATTTTGAGTTCAGGACCAACAGTAATAACCGAACGACCGGAGTAGTCAACACGTTTACCCAACAAGTTTTGACGGAAACGACCTTGTTTACCTTTAAGCATATCAGACAAAGACTTCAACGGACGTTTGCTTGCTCCGGTAATAGCGCGACCGCGGCGACCGTTATCAAACAAAGCATCAACCGATTCTTGCAGCATACGTTTTTCATTGCGGATAATAATATCCGGTGCGTGCAATTCCAACAATCTTTTCAAACGGTTGTTACGGTTAATCACACGGCGATACAAGTCATTCAAATCAGATGTAGCGAAACGACCGCCGTCCAATGGAACCAACGGACGCAAATCAGGCGGAATAACCGGCAATACAGTCAGAATCATCCATTCCGGCTTAGTATTGGATTCCAAGAAAGCTTCAACCAATTTTAAGCGTTTAACCAAGTTTTTACGTTTAGCTTCTGAAGTTGTTTCTTTCAGTTCAGCACGCATAGAAACACGTTCAGCCTCCAAATCAATGTTAGAAAGAATTTCACGCAATGCCTCGGCACCAATGCCGGCTCTGAAAGAATCTTCGCCGTATTGGTCAATAGCATCCTGATATTCATCTTCAGTTAAAAGCTGGTTAACTGTTAACGGGGTTAACCCTGGTTCAATTACTACATAGCTTTCAAAGTATAAAATACGCTCCAAAGCCTTCATCGGAATTCCGGTCAAAACCGAAATACGAGACGGCAGAGATTTCAGGAACCAAATATGGGCAACCGGCGCAGCCAGTTCAATATGTCCCATTCTCTCGCGGCGTACTTTAGAAAGAGTAACTTCCACGCCGCACTTTTCGCAGACAATACCGCGGTATTTCATACGTTTATATTTACCGCACAAGCATTCATAGTCTTTTACCGGACCAAAAATACGTGCGCAGAACAAACCGTCTTTTTCCGGTTTGAATGTTCTATAGTTGATGGTTTCAGGTTTTTTAACTTCACCATAAGACCAAGAACGAATTTGTTCAGGAGAAGCAATGGAAATTTTGATTTCGTCAAAATTTTCTTCCGTAGCCGGTTGCTGCTGATTAAACATATTCATTATTTCATTATTCATTTGTTAAGACTCCTCAGCTTACGCTTCTTCATTTAACATTTCAACATTCAAGCACAGCGACTTGATTTCTTTAACCAATACGTTAAAGGATTCCGGAACGCCGGTTTCAAAGCTGTCTTCACCGCGAACAATAGCTTCATAAACTTTTGTTCTGCCGGCAACGTCATCGGATTTAATGGTAAGCATTTCCTGCAAGGTATAGGCAGCGCCGTATGCCTGCAAAGCCCAAACTTCCATTTCACCAAAACGTTGACCACCGAATTGAGCTTTACCGCCCAAAGGCTGCTGAGTAACCAAACTGTACGGACCAACTGAACGAGCGTGCATTTTCTCATCAACAATGTGGTGCAATTTAATCATATACATAACACCAACGGTTACTTTACGATCAAATTTTTCACCAGTACGACCGTCATACAAATCAATTTGTCCTGATGTCGGCAAACCTGCCATTGTCAGCATTTTATTGATATCGTCGCCAGTAGCGCCGTCGAATACCGGAGTAGCCATTGGTACACCGCGTTTCAAGTTAGAAATCATTTCTACTTTTTCCGGTTCTATCAATGGAGCAACATCACGTTCATATTGCTTATCGCCGTAAATTTCTCTTAAACGAGCATTCAATTCGTCGATAGTCTTTTCACCGCGTTTATATTGTTCGCACATTTCATTAAGTTGTGCGCCAAGTTCTTTGGCAGCCCAGCCCAAGTGTGTTTCCAAAATTTGTCCCACGTTCATACGAGAAGGCACACCCAGCGGATTCAATACTACATCAACCGGAGTACCGTCTTCGGTATAAGGCATATCGGCAAGAGGCAATACGCGTGAAACCGTACCTTTGTTACCGTGACGACCTGCCATTTTATCACCAGTTTGCATTTTTCTCTTGGTAGCGATAAACACTTTAACCATTTTCAAAACGCCCGGCAGCAAATCATCACCGCGTTGTACTTTTTCAACTTTATTTTCAAAACGTTTTTGAATGTTATCCAAACGAGCGTCAAAAGCAGCTGAAAATTCTTCAATTTTTGCCATAACGTCTTCGTTTTTAATCACGATTTTACGCCATTGCGACGACGGAATCAAATCCAGCATATCAGCTGTCAGCTTAACGTTTTTAGCAATACCTTTCGGAGCGTCAACCACTGTCTGTCCGATCAGCATAGTTTTCAAGCGGGCGTCATAGCTTCTTCTGATAATTGCAATTTCATCATCACGGTCTTTAGCCAAATTAGAAATTTCTTCCTGTTCAATAGCCAAAGCACGTTCGTCTTTTTCTACGCCGCGACGAGAGAAAATGTGAACATCTACGACAATACCGTCAATACCCGGCTGAGCGCGCAAAGAAGTATCGCGGACATCGCTGGCTTTTTCACCAAAAATGGCGCGCAGCAATTTTTCTTCCGGAGTAACTGGAGATTCGCCTTTTGGTGTAACTTTACCCACCAAAATATCGCCGGCTTTAACATGAGCGCCGACATAAACGATACCAGCTTCATCGAGGTTGCGCAAAGCGTCTTCACCAACGTTTGGAATATCGCGGGTGATTTCTTCTTGTCCCAGTTTAGTATCGCGAGCCATAACTTCAAATTCTTCAATGTGAAGAGAAGTCAGAACATCATCGCGGGAAATTCTTTCCGACAGCAAAATAGCATCTTCGTAGTTCAAACCGTTCCAAGGCATAAATGCCACCAGCAGGTTTTTACCCAAAGCCAATTCGCCCAAATCGGTACAAGGACCATCGGCAATAATATCGCCTTTTTTAATTTCATCGCCGACTTTTACCAACGGAACCTGGTTAATGCAGGTATTTTGGTTAGAACGGCGGAACTTAGACAGTTTGTAAATTTCCACACCAACATTGTGAGCGTCGCTGTCTTTAGAACGAATCACAATGCGGTTTGCATCAACAGCGTCTACAACGCCGTCATATTTTGCCACCAAGGTTGCGCCTGAATCTTTTGCAACGGCAACTTCCATACCGGTACCAACCAGCGGAGCTTCCGAACGCAGCAAAGGCACGCCTTGACGCTGCATGTTTGAACCCATCAAAGCACGGTTAGCATCATCGTTTTCCAAGAACGGAATCAATGCTGCGGCAACCGAAACCAGCTGTTGCGGAGAAACGTCGATGTAGTTAATTTCTTCCGGTCTGTGGAATTCAACTTCACCGGCGTGACGGCAGGTAATCAAATCATTAACAAAGTGTCCGTTATCATCAACTTTAGCATTTGCTTCCGCAATAATAACATCGCCTTCATCATCTGCCGACAAATATTTAACTTCTGACGTTACAACACCGTTCACAACTTTGCGGTACGGACATTCAATAAAGCCGTATTTATTGATGCGCGCATATGTTGACAGTGAGTTAATCAAACCGATGTTTGGACCTTCTGGAGATTCAATAGGGCAAATACGACCATAGTGAGTTGGGTGCACATCACGCACTTCAAAACCTGCGCGGTCGCGACTCAAACCGCCAGGACCTAATGCAGACAAACGGCGTTTGTGTGTAATTTCTGACAATGGGTCGTTTTGATCCATAAATTGAGACAGCTGAGATGAACCGAAAAATTCACGGATAACCGAGGCAATAGGTTTTGCATTTACCAAATCCTGAGGTTTAACATTATTCAAGATTTCAGCACTCATTTTTTCTTTAATAGCGCGTTCCATACGCAGCAAGCCCATACGATATTGATTTTCCATCAATTCACCGACAGAACGTACACGACGGTTGCCCAAGTGGTCAATATCATCAACTTCGCCTCTGCCGTCGCGGATAGCAACCAGCTTTTTAATAATGCGCAAAATATCATCTTTACGCAAAACGCGTACGGTATCAGGAACTTCGTTTTTATCAATCCCCAAAGATGCGTTCATTTTAACACGACCTACAGCTGACAAATCATAGCGTTCTGAATCAAAGAACAATTGTTTGAACAAAGCATCTGCTGCTTCATATGTTGCAGGTTCACCCGGACGCATTACACGATAAATATCAAACAAAGCTTCCTGACGTGTTTTATTTTTATCTGCTGCCAAAGTGTTGCGGATATACGGACCAACGTTCATACCGTCAATATACAAAGTCTCAACAGATTTAATTTTGTTTTCTGCCAAAGTGTTCATCAAATCTTCATTGATTTCATCGCCGGCTTCTGCCAAAACTTCGCCAGTTTTAGCAACCACAATGTCTTTAGCTAAGAATTTGCCGTACATTTGTTCTTTAGAAACAACAAAGTATTCCAAACCTTCGTCAGCCAATTTCTGAGCAGATCTCGGAGCAAGCTTTTTGCCAGCATCCCAAACTGTTTCACCGTTAGCAGCGTTAACCAAAGCAAAATCAAACTTAACGCCTTTCATGCGAGACGGTTCAAATTTCATCTTCCAGTTTTTCTTGTCTGCTAAATAAGTTTCGGTATCATAGAAATAAGCCAAAATTTCTTCTTTGCTCATTCCTTCAATATCTGACAATTCCAAAGCTTTTCCTTCTTTTGCCAAAGCAGCTGCTTTTTCTTCGGTTGCTTTAGAATACAAAGAATAGAAAATAGAAGTTACAGGCAGTTTACGACGTCTGTCTATGCGGGCATAAACCAAATCTTTGGCATCAAATTCAAAATCGAGCCAAGAACCGCGGTACGGAATAATGCGGGCAGAAAACAGTTTTTTACCCGAAGAAATGGTTTTGCCGCCGTCGCTGTCAAAGAATACGCCCGGAGAACGGTGCATTTGTGAAACCACAACGCGCTCGGTACCGTTAAAAATAAAGGTGCCTTTATCCGTCATCAACGGAATATCGCCCATATAAACATCTTGCTCTTTAATATCGTGAATAGATTTTGCACCGGTAGCTTCATCAATATCCCAAACCACCAAACGCAAAGTTGCTCTAATCGGAGCAGCATAGGTCATATCGCGCTTTAAGCATTCTTCCACATCATATTTTGGCTCTTCCAATTCGTATTTAACAAATTCCAGTTCGCCGTTACCGGAAAAATCGGTAATTGGAAAAATAGATTTAAAAACTTCTTCCAAACCAAATTCGCAATGTTCGCCGTTGGCGTCTACATTATTGATAAAGCTGGAATAAGAGCCGGTTTGAACGTCAATTAAATTCGGCATTTCGATAACTGATTCGATTCGTCCGAAATTTTTTCTTACACGCTTTTTCTCCGTATAAGACTCTTTCATGTATATTTCCTCTAACATTTTGATTCTGCGGCAATTCTTTTGAAAAACTTTCAATCCCGCCCGCAGAAGGTTAAACTTATAAAAACATTTAAATTGAATACAGCTGAACCACTGATAAATCCACACTCTCAGCCCTATTCACCAAATAATAGGCATGCAAATTTTCACTTGCCTGCTTTAAACTGTACGGATTATAGACTTTTCCGCTTTATTTTGCAACATTTTTCTTTTATTTACCCTTGTTTTTCGGCAAAAAAATCATACGTCTGAATTGGGTATTTTTACTAAAGGAGAAAATTTATGAAAGACAGAAGATGCAGTATTTGGCACTTGATTTCCGGTATAATTATGCTGATTCTAGGAATTGTGGTATGGTCAAACCCGCTGTCGTCGCTTTATGCCATGGCGATATATTTCGGCGGCGCCGTGTTTTTACTCGGCTGCGGCTACATTACCTTTTCTTTCAGCGAATATTCCGGCTGGTATTTTGTTGTCGGCTTATTAGATTTGTTTATCGGTTTAATTTTACTGACTAACTTAGGTTTAACCGTGCAGACTTTGCCGATTTTGTTCGCCTTTTGGTTTTTGGCTACCGGCGTTATGCAAATTTCCGGCAGTTTAGACATGAAAAAACTTGATTTGCCGTGGGGCTGGAGTATGTTCAGCGGCATCTTAGGCATTATCCTCGCCTTTTTGATTTTATCTTATCAATCATTCGGCGAAGCGGTTTTGGTGCTTTATGTCGGCTTTTATATTTTTGCGTTTGGCATTCTCAGCGTTGCCGAATATTTGTATTTCCGCAAATTTTGCCGCCTGCCGCAAACAAACGCGCAATAAATATATTGACGATTAAATCCATAATTGCTATAAAGCAGAGCATTATTTAATTTGTTGGAGATAGGACTATGAAAGAAATTACTCAAGCTCAAGTTGATAATGCCTGCTTTATGATTGCGCAAAAAATTCAAGAACGTTCACCCAACGGCTTTGTTTTAGCGGCTGTTTCTCGCGGCGGACTGGTTCCGGCAACCATTATTTCCCACTATCTCAAACACAAAGACATTCGTTTTATCCGCCTTTCATCATACAATGATGACAGCAAAGCTCAGTCTAAAATGATTGACACTACTTTAGATGAAATTCCAAACACCGCCGACACTTATATTATTGACGACTTGTGCGACAGCGGCGAAACCGTACAATATTTACGCCATAAATATCCTTTGGCGCAAATCTACACCCTTATCAATAAAAATCCGGAAATCAAGCCGGATTATTTTCCAATGCCAGAACCTATGGGACTATGGATAAACTTTCCGTGGGAACCGGAAGACAGAGAATAAACAAATTATTTTTTAGTCTATACTGATTTTAACAAAAACACAAACAATGAAAAACAGCGGGATTTCCATTGCTAAAAGCAACAAGAAATTTCATTTCTCCACCGCTGTTGTCAAAACCAATCTTAGCGGTTTACGCTTTTGCATAAACCTTGAGATTTTATGTCTTCAAACAAATTTTCTCCGGCTTTTTGCGTTTGTTCATTATAAACTGGTCCTTCTATAGACATACTAAAACCGGAATCTGATTGATAATCTTTTATAACTTTCTGCCCGTATTTTTCTATCAATTCTTTATACGGTAGCAAAAGTTTAGAACTTTCAGCATCTGAAATATTACAATAAAGACTATAGTCTTCATCCTCTTCTCCTCTTAGCAGCAAATTGGTAAATTTCAAATTACATACCCCGTCTTTATAAGAAGAAGACAATGATTGTTTAACCGCTACATCGCCATAAGATGTTGTAGAAGTACCAAACTCATAGTTTTCATACTGCGCGCAGTCGCTTAGAGCAAACAACAAATTATATGTTGAAAAATCAGGCTTATATTCTGCAATGTTTTTATCTTTGATTAAAG
>CAVEOB010000032.1:0-17322 GCA_963617265.1 Mediterraneibacter gnavus | reverse complement strand
CAAATCCCCGCTATCAATACGGCGGCAGCGAGTATCCTCCCTTTCGCCGTTTTTAGAATCGTCTTTCTCATCGTAAAGCCTCCTAAACGTTAGAATTAGAGCCACGTGTGTAAAAAAAACGACCGTTATTTTTACACACTATATTTATGGTATTTTTAGTGTACAAGATTTCTCTGATTTTTGCAATAACTATTTAAGTTTCCGCAATTTTTTTCATAATTCTGTAACATTTAAAAAGAGCCCTTTTAGTGTGTAAAAATAACGGTCGTTTTTTTTACACACTTTTTTGCTAAATAACCATTTGTTTTGTCTTGCTTATTTTCAAAAATGTATTTTGTTGTTATCAATATTTTTTTTTATTATACAAGCCTGCGGATAGTCGCTATGCTGAAAATATGTTTTGTTAGCTTGCACAGGGTGTATTATGTCGCTATTTAAATCTGTCGCCACTTTTGGCGGCTTAACATTGGTCAGCCGTATCACCGGTTTTTTTCGGGATATGGTTTTAGCTAATTTTTTGGGTGCCGGAGCGGTTTCCGACGCTTTTGTTGTGGCGTTCAAATTGCCTAATTTGTTCCGCAGTCTGTTTGCCGAAGGGGCGTTCACCAGTGCTTTTGTGCCGCTGTTTTCGCAAAAATTGGTGGCGGATGGTAAAAAACGCTCAATATTTTTTGCCGCGCAGGCAATTTCGGTTTTGGTGCTGTTTGTGGGCGCTTTTGTGCTGCTGTTTGAAATTTTTATGCCGTGGGTGGTGGAAGTTCTTGCCCCAGGGTTCAGTAGCGAGCCGGAAAAAATGCAGCTGGCAACCCAGCTTTGCCGCATCACCTTTCCTTTTTTGCTGCTGATTTCGCTGGTTTCATTTCAAGGCGGAATTTTGAACTCGTTTGAAAAATTCGCTGCTCCGGCAACCGCTCCGATTATCCTTAATATGATGATGATTTTTTCAGTGTTCTTGTTTGTGCCGTTCACTCCTACTCCCGCGCACGGCTTTGCTTTGGGTATCACCACCGCTGGCTTGCTCGAGGTTTTTTGGCTGCGGCATTTTCTGCGCAAGCTGGATATAAAAATCACTCCATACCTGCATATTGCTAAAATTTTGCGCAATCCGGAAATTAAAACTTTGTTCAATCGCATAGCCCCTGGGGTTGCCGGTGCCGGAATTTATCAAATAAATATGGCGGTGGACACAATCTTAGTCTCTTTGGTCGGCACCGGAGCAATTTCTTGGCTCTATTACGCCAACCGCCTGCAGCAGCTGCCTTTGGGCGTTATCGGCGCGGCTATCAGCGTGGCGCTTTTGCCGATTCTCTCTAAATATTTAAAAGAAGGGCAGGCGGAAGAGGCGCGCAGCACCCAAGACAAAGCCGTGGAATATGGCTTGCTTTTATCGCTGCCGGCGGCGGTGCTGCTGATTGTTTTAGCCGAGCCGATAGTTTGTCTTTTGTTCCAGCATGGCAAATTTTTGCCGAGCGATGCCGTAAAAACCGCCTATGCCGTTATTGCCTATTCTATCGGTTTGCCGTGCTATGTAATGACTAAAGCGCTTATGCCTAACTTTTTTGCCCGCGGCGATACCACAACTCCAGTCAAATACAGTGCCGTGGTGTTTATCACAAATTTAATCTGCATTTTGCTGTTAATGCATACTTTCGGACATATCGGTATTGCCTGCGCCACGACCATTGCGGCGTTTGTCTCGCTTTTGCAATATGTTATCGGCTTGAAAAAACGCGGATACTGGCAGCTTTCCCGCCAGCTTTTCGGTAAAGTCTGCCGCATTGCCGCCGTGTCGTTTTTAACCGGCGGAGCGGTTTATGCCTGCAAACTGGTGATATCGCTCTATTCTCCGAATTGGATTTATGGCTCCAAATGGCTGCTACTGGCTGACTTGAGCGGGATTGGCATCTTTGCGCTTGCTTTTTTCCTAATTTTAGCTAAAATATTTAAAGTGCTGGATTTTAACGACATTATCCGCCTGCTTCGGAGGAAAAAATGATTGATAAAGAGCGTTTTTTTGAGCTGGTGAAAAATTCCCGAACCCGCATAAAAGAGCTGGCGGCAAAGTTTTGGGCTTTTACCGGCGCTATAAATTTCCGCGGTATTTTCAGCCGATTGCAGATGAGTTTGAAAAATCTGAAACCCAAAAAAATCCGCCGCCTATATAAAAAACTCAGCAAAAAAGTTGCCTCTTCGTGGAAAACTTTGGGCGGAGCAATTGTCTGCTTTTTGTTTTTATACTATGTTGTCGGCGCGCTTTTAATTGAAAATGTCAATGTTTCAAATGTCTATCAGCTGCCGAAAGAAAACCGCCATAAGTCGGAAATTGCCGCGGCTATGGCTTTTTTGATTGATCGAGAAATAGATACAAAAATGTGGACGCCGAATTTGCCGCCTGTGTTTCCGGCGTATATTTTGGACAATATGCCAAACTTTCAAATTGGTATAATCACCGCCGTGCGCGACCATGCTTATGTTTTGAGAAATTTTGCCAATAAAACGCCGGAGCAGCTGAAAAACACTAAAAAAGCCGAAGAGTTTTTGCGCTATTCGCCGTATGTGTGGCTGATGTCTAAAAAAGGTTCGTTCGGTTTGGCGCCGTCGGCTAATGCGCAATATCGCAAAGCCCGCAGCGAACTCTTAAAATATAATAAGGCAGATTTTACGGTTTATGAAAATGACTTTGACGTTTATCTGCGCCGTTTAACCAAAGTGCTACGCTTGCTCATTCAAAAAAATGACAGCCAAATCATCGAACATTCCGCAGAATTTTTAGACACCAAAGCAGATGATGTTTTTTATCGAACCCGCGGTTATGCTTTTGCCACATGGCAAATTGCCGCCGCTGCCGGATTCGACTATAAAACTTTGCTGGTGCAGAATAATGTTTACAACGAATGGACCTATTTGCTGTCGTCGCTGCAAAAAGCCGCCGAATTTAAGCCTTTGCTGGTGCGCAACGGCAAAGTTGACAGCATTTTGGGGGCAAACCATTTGCTGGCGCAAAGCTATTATTTGGAGCGCGCGCTGGTTGCCGCTACCGAAATTCAAAAAAAAATACAGGAAAATCATGCAGATAAAAATTGAAGATTTAACCCCGAAAAAACTGATTAACTTTTATCCGCCGCAAGCTGTTTGCCCAAATAATCAGGCGGCTTTGTTCCTGCCGGAAAGTTCGGCTGTTCCGCCGCTTGCCCGCGCGCTTTTAGAAATTGACGGTGTAACCGGCTGCCTTTTTTCCGATGCTTTAATTGGAGTTTCTTTTGCCGAAAACGCAAACAAAGAAGATGTAACGGCGCTGGTTTTGGCGGAACTTGATGATTATTTCAGCGCAAACGGCGGAATGTTGCAATTTGAAACGCCGCAAGCCGATTTGCCGTTTATAGAAGCGCTGGCGGATTCGTTTATCCGTCCAACCTTAAACCGCGACAAGGGCGATATAAAAATTGTTGCCTATGAAAACGGGGTTTTGCAGCTGCAATTTACCGGACACTGCGCCGGCTGCCCATATGCACAAAACACTTTGAATAATGTGATTGCTGGTTGTTTCAAACGTTATATTCCGCAGCTTAAAGATATTCAAGTAAAGGCGTAGCCAATGGTTAGGTTGATTATTTTTCTGACAGCCTTCTTTTTTTCAGCCTTTGCGGACGCGCATCTGATTGCCGCAAAAAAAGACGGAGCTTTATATGTAAAATCCGCAGCTTATCAAGAAACTTCAGAGCTGTTTAAGCAATATAAATTTGATGATTTTTCCGATATAAACAAAGTATTTCCCCGCATATATTTTTTGCATCTGCCAAGCGATTGGGCAGAAATTCCAGAGTCTGACGACAAACATCGGGTTTTTATCAAAATTTTGCTGCCGCTGGTGCTGCACGAAAATGAAAATGTTTTGGCGGAGCGGCAAAAGTTGGAAAATATCGCGGCAAAAATCAAAGCAAAACAAAGCTTGACGCCAAGCGATATATCTGTTTTGGAAAAGTTAGCCGAAAAATATGATGTGTTTACCCGCTTAAAAGACGAGGCGCGGCTAAAAATTTTAGTCAAGCTGCTGCTGCCCAAAGTTGACGCCGTGCCGCCGTCGCTGCTTATTGCATCGGCAGGAATTTACAGCAACTGGGGAACATCGCGCCTTGCTTTGCAGGCAAATTCGCTATATCTGCACGAGGTTTGGTACGGAGAGCAGGGCTTAAAGCCGCTGGACGACCCAAACGCCGATTATCGTTATAAAATTTACGGCTCGCTGTCAGAAGGACTGGCTGACCATATTTTAAAAATAAATTCGCATATAAATTACACGCATTTCCGCAACTCTCGCGCCAATGCCCGTAAAATGGAGCGCCCGCTCTATGGTCCGCAAGTTGCCGCCACCATGATTATTGACAGCAATCTGAAGAATATTGCCGGTATGATTGATTACACTTTTTCTTATTACAAACTGCAAGACGCCGATTATAAAGCCAAACTGGAGGATATAAAATGAGTTTGATCATTCAGCCGATTTTATGCAACGCCGGATATATGGATAATTACGCCTATGTGCTGACAGACGGCGAAACTGGTACGGCGGCGATTGTTGATGCGGCAGAAGAACAGGCGGTTGTTAGGTTTTGTTCGGAACATGGTCTTGCTCCGCAGTATATTTTAACCACCCATCATCACAACGACCATACAAATGCAAATTTGGCATTAAAAAAACGCTTTAACGCGCAAGTTGTTGGTTCGGCGGCTGAGGCAGAAAAAATCGCTGGTTTGGATATTGCCTTGCACGACGGCGATACTTTCAAAATAGGCAATTCGACGGCGCAGGCAGTTTTGGCGGCAGGGCATACCAACGGTCATTTGCTGTGGTATTTTGCCAAAGACAAAGCCTTGTTTACCGGCGATGTTTTATTTAACTTGTGTATCGGCGGTTTGTTTGAAGGAACGCCGCAGCAAATGTGGAGCAGTTTGCAAAAAATTAAAAATCTTCCTGATGACGTGCGTTTTTACCCAGGGCACGAATATACCCGCTCTTCAATTGGCTATTTGCTGAAAAATCAGAAAAAAACGCATATTCAGGAATATCTGCATTTTTTAGAAGATTGCCAGTGTCGGCAGCTGCCTCCGGTTGGAATTCCTTTGGGGTTGGAAAAGCGCTGCAATCCTTATCTGCTTATCAATAATGAACAAGAATTTATCCAAATAATGAGTTAGCCCATGTTTATCAGTTTAAATAAAAAAATTCTTTACAGTATTTTAGGCTTTTTGCTTATTATAATTTGCCTCTTTTTTGTGATTTTTATTAACTTTTATGCCAGCAATTTGCAAGACCGCCAAAATTCACTGTATTTGCGAAACCAATATGTGGTTGATTTGCTGTATGATAACATTTCTTTGCAAAAAACTTTGGCGGAAGTTTATGAAAAATATCCCGAGGCGCTTCCTAACTATCGTTCGCAAAAGGTTACTCAGGGTATTGACCTAACGCAAAAAGAATTGTCAAAAGAACAGCAGCTTAACGCGGAGCTGCAAAAAAACTATGACAATAACAAAGAGACGCTTAAAGTCGGTGCGCAAATTTTAGGCATTAGCTTGTTTATTGTGGTTTTGTTCATCTTCTTGCTGATTTTTATGCTGGATTACTGGGTGATTCGCCCAATTGAAAAGCTGATTGAAATCAGCCGCAAGGTTTCGCTTGGTATTTTTTCTAGCCGTATCACTATGGATAAGGGGCGTTTTCGAGATGAATTTGATATTTTATCTTCAACTTTTAACAAAATGCTGGATAATACGGAATATAATATTGAAGAAATCAAAGCGCGCGAAAACTTTTTGCAAAAGTTGATAGATGCTATTCCGGATGGTATTCGGGTGGTTGATAAAGACTATAATATAATTATGGCGAACAGCGCCTTCCACACAATGCTCAAACTGAAAAAATCCTGCGTGGGGCAAAAGTGCTATCATGCCTATAACCACGACTGCGAAGGTTGCCCGCAGCGTCAATATGCTTGTCCGGTTAAAGAGCTGCTTAATAATCAGAACAATGAAAACGGAAATTTCCACGCTATTCATGAAGTCGGCAAAGTTCCGCTGTATCTGAATGCCACCCGTCTGCGCTGGGGGCAAAATTCAGATGATGTTTATATTGTTGAAGCTTTTCATGATTTGAGCAACGACGTGCGTTTTTCACATCAGCAAAAAGTTTCGTCTTTAGCTTTTCTTTCCACTTCTATCGCTCATGAAATGAAAAATAATTTAGGCGCGATTCGTATGATTTTTGAAGGAATTTTATCAAGCTATGATAATGCCGAGGCAGACAAGGACAATCAAAAGAAATATTTGCAAATGGCATATAATCAGCTGGTTGAAACCATCAAAACGCCGGAACGTCTGCTCCGCTTGGCTCGATATTCAGATAATGAAGAGGTGGAAATAAACATTGAAGATGCGGTAAAAGATATGCTGATGATGATTGATTATGATGCTAAGCGCCACGGTATTTCCATAAGAACGCAATTAGAGCACAATTTGCGGCTTTACGGCAATGACGCCGATTTTAAAATGATTATTCTTAACCTGACGCAAAATGCCATAAAAGCCATGCCGGAAGGCGGTGAACTGTTTTTAGGCACTCATTCTAAAAATAATAGTCTGCATTTAATTATCCGCGATACCGGAATCGGCATTGATAAAGAAAAGCTGAAACATATTTTTGAGCCGTTCTATTCTGCTGACGACAATACTAAAAGTTCCGGATTGGGCTTGGCGATTGTCAGCAGTCTGGTTGAAAAAATGCGCGGGCATATAAGCGTAAAAAGCAAGCTGAAAAAAGGCACGGAATTTAGCATACGTCTGCCGTTAAACAGCAAATAAGACCTGATAACAAAAAAAGAATGAGACTTCCGTCCCATTCTTTTTTTATACATTTGCTAATGCTGAACTTTATTCGGCAGAAGCGGCGTTTTCAGCTTTTTCAGCTTCTGCTGCAGCAGCTTTTTCTGCAGCAACGCGAGCTAAGTCTTTAGCGCCTTTAGCGTTTACATCGCGGTCAACCAATTCAATGATTGCCATCGGAGCGCAGTCGCCATAACGGAAACCAGCTTTCAATACGCGGGTGTAACCGCCGTTGCGTTCTTTATAACGTTCTGCCAAAGTAGAGAACAGTTTAGAAACTACTTCATTATTGCGCAAGAAACCTGCAGCAATGCGGCGGCTGTTCAAATCACCTTTTTTAGCAAAGGTAATCATATTGTCAGCGAAAGTTCTCAATTCTTTGGCTCTTGTCAAAGTAATTGTAATTTGTTCGTGTTCCAACAAAGAACTTGTCAAGTTAGAGAACAAAGCTCTTCTTTGGCTTTTCGGCATACTAAATTTTCTATGTCCATCACCATGTCTCATGATGTAATTCCTTTCATTTTCTCTAGTGCTTTGATGGGCAAAGCGGATAAATACAAGGTTCTTACTACGGATTCGCAAAGCGCTCATACATAAAAACCAACTCAATTTCAACCCTTGTTTAACACACTTGCCCGCTAAAAGCAAGAAGATTCTGCACCAATAGTTTTTATTCGGTTTTATGGATTCGGTTTTAAGAAAATTAGTTTATCGACTCCTTTTTCTTTTTTTTATATTGCAAAAAAGTCAGATATTCGTTTTTTTATATTTTCAGAATCAAATTGTTGTCTGTAACCTGCTGATTTATGGTCTAAGAAATATATCCCTTTATGTTAATAAATGTTAACAAGGTTATATACATACCTAAAAAATTTTTTATCAAATTTTCACCAGCAAATTTAAACAGTAATATTAAATAGTTAGGCAACATTTAAATTGCCGTCAGATGGTTTTTAGGGAAAAATTGCAAGAAATGTAACATTATTTTCCTTGTCAGCGCGATGTTTATTTTTCTAGTATGTAGGCAGCAAATCAAACGTGCTTTGTCAGCAAATAAAAAAAGTTGGGTATACTAGATATTGTTTGTTTACAAAATATTCATACTATATGTAGTATATCATTCAACAAATGTTTATAACAACGCCACTGGGAGAAATATATAATGGGTACAGAGCAAAATACCATAACAAACAGAATAGACACTAAGGTTGAAAGCATTACCAAACGTGACGGAACTTTAGCGCCGTTTGACGAAAACAAAATTTACAATGCCATTTTAAAAGCTGGTACGTCTACTGGTGAGTTTGATAACTCGGACGCGTGGCTTTTAACAGCTCAGGTAATGAAAGTTATCAATCACAAATTTACTGAATCTTTGCCTTCTATTGAGCAAATTCAAGATATTGTTGAACAAGTATTGATTTCTGCCAACTATTTTGCTACGGCAAAGGCTTATATTTTGTACCGCGACAAGCGCAACCGTATGCGCTCTGACCACAAAGTTATGGTGGACGTTGAAAGTTCTATTAACGAATATTTGGAAAAATTGGACTGGCGTGTTAACGCTAACGCCAACCAGGGTTACTCCAACGGCGGTTTGATTTTGAACGTTTCCGGTAAAGTTACTGCCAACTACTGGCTGAGCCATGTTTATCCGTCAGAAGTCGGCGAAGCACACCGCAACGGCGATATTCATATTCATGATTTGGATATGCTGGCTGCATATTGTGCCGGTTGGTCTTTGAAAAACCTTTTGAAAGAAGGCTTCAACGGTGTTAAAGGCAAATCAGAGGCTAACCCTCCGAAACACCTTTCTTCAGCTGTCGGTCAAATGGTTAACTTTATGGGTACTTTGCAAAACGAATGGGCTGGCGCGCAGGCATTTTCATCGGTTGATACTTATTTGGCTCCATACATCAAAAAAGATAATTTGACTTATGACCAAGTAAAACAATCTATCCAAGAATTAGTTTATAACTTGAACGTACCTTCACGCTGGGGTTCGCAGACTCCGTTTACAAACTTTACTTTTGACTGGGTTTGTCCGGAAGATTTGCGCAATCAGCACCCTTATATCGGCGGTCATATTGCCGGTCACGATGAAAACTATATGCCGATTATTGAAGGTCAGGAAGAAATGCCGTTTACCTATGGTGACTGCCAAAAAGAAATGGATATGATTAACCGCGCCTACATTGAAGTTATGATGGCTGGCGATGTGCTGGAACGTCCGTTTACTTTCCCGATTCCGACTTATAATATGACACCGGATTTCCCATGGGACGATGAAAAATCACAGCTTTTGTTTGAAATGACCGCTAAATACGGTATGCCTTATTTCCAAAACTTTATTAACTCTGTTCTGAAACCAGGGCAGATTCGTTCTATGTGCTGTCGTCTGCAATTAGACTTGCGCGAACTGCTAGCAAAAGGCAACGGCTTGTTTGGTTCAGCCGAGCAAACCGGTTCTATCGGTGTGGTAACATTCAACTGCGCTCGTTTGGGCTATATGTTCAAAGGCAATGAACAAGCTTTGTTTGCCCGCGTTGATGAATTGATGAACATTGCCCGTACTTCTCTGGAAATCAAGAGAAAAGTTATTCAGCGTCTGATTGACAACGGCTTGTATCCATATACCAAACGTTATTTGGGAACCTTGCGCAACCACTTCTCTACTATCGGCGTAAACGGTATCAATGAGATGATTCGCAACTTTACTAACGATGAACACAATGTTGCCGATGAATGGGGTAAGGCTTTTGCAGAAAAGTTCTTGGACTATATCCGCGGCTGCTTGGTGAAAATTCAAGAAGAAACCGGTCATATGTATAACTTGGAAGCTACTCCGGCAGAAAGTGCAACCTACCGCTTTGCCCGCGAAGATAAAAAACGCTTCCCAGGAATTATTCAAGCCGGCACTAAAGAAGACCCTTATTACACAAACTCTTCGCAATTGCCGGTTGGTTATACCGATGATCCGTTTGAGGCTTTGGATTTGCAGGCTACTTTGCAATCTAAATACACTGGCGGCACCGTATTGCACTTGTATATGAGTCAGCGTATTTCTTCGGCAAAGGTTTGCGGCGAACTGATTAAAAAAGTTTTGACCAACTACCGCCTGCCGTATATCACAATTACTCCGACTTTCTCTATTTGCCCTAAACACGGCTATTTAGCCGGCGAGCATAAATTCTGCCCGCTTTGCGATGAAGAAAAGAAAGCCGCAAAATTGAAAAAATTAAAAGCTAGCAATGCTGCCTAACTTTATGAAAATATATTTAAGGAGATAAAATTATGGAAAATACTATTAAAATTGAAGATATCAAATTAAGCGATGAAGAAAGACAGCCTTGCGAAATTTGGACTAGAGTTATGGGCTATCACCGTCCGGTTTCTGAGTTCAATAAAGGCAAAAAGTCTGAATACTATTCTCGTAAATGCTTTTGTGAAGAAAAAGCTGTAATGTATTTGGATAACGACTGCGGCTGTGCTTTGGCGGCAGAATAAAAAAGCAGACGCTTATGTCTTCTGATTTATTAAGAATCGGCGATATTGAAAAATTCAGTATCGTCGATTTTCCAACTAAGATAGCCGCTGTTGTTTTTATGCAGGGCTGTCCGTGGCGCTGTCCGTTTTGCTATAACTCATCACTGCAAAATCCAAACAGCAATGATAATGCCGGTTGGGATAAATTGCTTCATTTGCTGGAACATCGCAAAGGCATTTTAGACGCGGTTGTATTCAGCGGTGGCGAACCGCTAATGCAGAGCAATCTGCCGCAGGCTATGGATGAAGTAAAAGCTCTAGGATTTATAGTTGGTTTGCACACCGGCGGCTATAACCCCGAAGCCTTGAAAAAGGTCATCGGCAAAGTGGCGTGGGTTGGTATGGATATCAAAGTGCCTTTAGATACGGAAAGATATACCAAAGTTACCGGCTGTCCGACGCCGATTAACAATATTAAAGAAAGCCTGCAGATTTTGCTGGACAGCGGCGTCCATTTTGAATGCCGCACCACCTGCGACCCGCGTATTTTGGATATTGCCGATATTTATAAAATTGCCGATGAGCTTTCAGCTTTGGGCGTGCAGGAATACTATTTGCAAAAATATCGTCCGATACCGGAAGATAAAACCACACAGGAAGCGGATTGCGATAAGTTTTTTAACAATTCGGAATTGTTGAATTATCTAAAATCTAAGTTCAAAATTTTTGATGTTAGAAAATAAGAAAAACGCCCGCTGTTATAATGAGCGGGCGTTTGTGGAATTATTATTGTATTGGAGTGCCTTCAACCAGCATTGTCAAATTATAGGTAAACAATTTTACGGCAATAGACATCAAGATAATGCCGAATGCTTTTTGGAAAATGCAGATAATACCTGGAGAAAGCATTTTTTCTAATTTTGGAGCCAGTTTTAATCCAAGATAAACCACAATAATGTTTAGGACAATCGCCAATATAATATTCAAGTCGGCATATTGCGAACGAATTGCCAAAATGGTTGTGAACGAACCAGCGCCGGCGATTAACGGAAAAACAATCGGCGTAAAAGTAGCGTCATTGGCTGAATATTTGTTTTCGTGGAAAATATGCACGTCCAAAATCATTTCCATAGAAATAATGAAAATAATGATAGAACCGGCAATAGCGAATGATGAAATATCCAAACTGAACAATTGCAGGAAAGCGTTTCCCATATACATAAAGCCAAGGAATAAAATCAGCGAAATGATAGAGGCGCGTCCGGCATGAATGGTGCGACCGTCTTGCAGCAAATTTAATACCACCGGCAACACTCCGATAATATCAATAATAGCAAACAAAACTACAAATGCGCTAAAGAACTGCGTAGTGTCATAGGTGCTTAAAAAAGCTAAAAAGGATTCCATTTAAAACTCCATAACTAAAAAGAAAAACGGCGATATTTCTATATCGCCGTCGTTCTAGCAAACAAAATTGAATTAGTCAACCTTTTTTGCTTCAATGCGCATTCTGTAGAATGAGCGCCATACAAACACAACGCCGATTACAAAGAATACCACAGCTATAGAAGTTGCCAAGCATTCGGATTTAGCCGAAACTTTTGCTGCCATTTCTGCAGCCAACAAACCGAACAAAGTTGTAAACTTAATAATCGGGTTCAAAGCAACAGATGCCGTGTCTTTGTACGGGTCGCCCACAGTATCGCCCACAACCGAGGCGGCATGCAGTTCAGTGCCTTTTTCGTTAAGGTCTACTTCTACTACCTTTTTGGCGTTATCCCAAGCACCGCCGGCGTTAGCCATATACAAAGCCTGATACAAGCCGAAAATGGCAATAGAAATCAGATAGCTTGCAAACATTTCTGGACTAAAGAACGCAAATGCAATAGCAAAAGAGAAAATAACGATAAAGATGTTAAACATACCCTTTTGCGCATATTGTGTGCAGATTTTAACCACGGTTTTAGAATCTTCAACCGAAGCGGCTTTGTTTGTGTCGAGCTTAATGTGCTCTTTAATGTAGTTTACCGCGCGATAAGCACCAGTAGAAACCGCCTGAATAGAAGCGCCGGAGAACCAATAAATTACAGCGCCGCCCAAAATCAAACCAATCAAAACGCGAGCGTCAAGCAGGTTTAATTGCAGGTTCAAAAGCAAAATGATAGAGAAAATCATGGTCGTGGCGCCGATAACGGCAGTACCGATTAACACTGGCTTAGAGGTAGCCTTAAAGGTGTTGCCGGCGGAGTCGTTAGCTTCCAACAAGTGTTTGCCTTGTTCAAAGTCCGGTTCAAAACCATAATCGTTTTTGATTTCTTTTTTAATGCCTTTAATGTCTTCAATCTGAGAAAGTTCAAATACTGATTGAGCGTTATCGGTAACCGGACCATAGCTGTCAACGGCAATAGTAACAGGTCCCATGCCTAGCATACCGAAAGCCACCAAACCAAAAGCAAACACAGTCGGATAAATCATAATCAAAGACAAATCGCCAAGAGAGGTTAGATAGGCAACAGCCATCAAGCCAGCCATAACCACGCCTTGCCAAAAGCCTGAGAAGTTACCGGCAACAATACCGGAAATAATGTTAAGCGACGCACCGGCTTCACGGCTGGCGTTAACCACTTCTTGAACATGCTGAGATTTTGAAGAGGTGAAAATCTTAGTAAATTCCGGAATAATGGCGGCGGCTAAAGTTCCGCAGCTGATAATCACGGACAGTTCCCACCAAATGTTAGAACCAAAGCTTTCTTTTGGCAGCATCAAATAAGAAACGCCGAAAGTTACCAAAATAGAAATTAAGGAAGTCAGCCAAATCAAGCTGGTCAGCGGAGCTTCAAAATCGAATGATTTTTTATCGCCGTAGATTTTTTTAGAAATAAAGCCGTTCAGTGCATAAGAAACCACAGAAGTGATAATCATCAAAACGCGCATCGCAAAAATCCACGTAATCAAACGGGCTTGCAGTTCAGGCGCATGCAGCTGAGCCGAAATAGCACCGTCAGCAGAAATGCTCATACCAGCAGCCAAAACGATAAAGCTGATTAAAGCCACGCCGGTAACGCCGTAGGTTTCAAAGCCATCAGCCGTCGGACCGCAGGAATCGCCTGCATTATCGCCGGTGCAGTCAGCAATCACACCTGGGTTGCGGGCATCATCTTCATCAATTTTGAAAATAATTTTCATCAAATCAGCGCCGATATCGGCAATTTTGGTAAAGATACCGCCGCAAATACGCAAAGCAGACGCGCCCAACGATTCGCCGATGGCAAAACCAATAAAGCAAGCGCCGGCGGTGTCGCGCGGAATAAATACCAAAATGAACATCATCATAATCAATTCAACGCAAATCAGCAGCACGCCGATAGACATACCTGAGCGCAAAGGCAGGTTCATCACTGGATAAGCTTTGCCTTCTAGTGAGGCAAAAGAGGTGCGGGAGTTGGCATAAGTGTTAATGCGCATACCAAACCAAGCCACGCTGAATGAACCTAAAATACCCAAAATTGACCATAACAGAATGTTCAAAACCTTTAACAGCGGAGTGCCGTTTAAAACTGCAAAGTAATAGATAATGCAGGCGCCGATGAAAACTTCAAGCACCAGCAGCAGTTTTGCCTGTTGTTTCATATAAGTTGTGCAGGTTGCGTAAATTGTTTCCGAAACTTTAAGCATAGCTTCGTGCGCTGGCATTTTTTTAATGCGGAAGAATTCCCACAAGCCGAAAGCCATACCTAAAACGCAAACAGCCATACCGCTAAGCAATAAGCCGTTGCCGGAAATTTCCAAACCAAAAATGCTGTAGGTTGCCTTAGCCAAAGACGGAATAATCAAATCCAATTCCGAGGCGCTGGCTGTTCCCACGGCAGAGAGTACAAAGGTCAACGCCGCAATAACGGCTTTACCGATTCTTTTTCTGCTGATAAACATATTTTAATCCTCTAAAAAGTTAACAAAATGACCTCAGTAAGTTCTCCCTTACCGGTCTGGTAAGCATAATCGTATCCCATAATTGTTAATTATTCCCTAGCAATTTGCCGCTGTGGAAATAATTATTCATAGGAGTTGATTATATCTTGTTTCTCCAGCTCCATATAGCCGTGCCCGTCGTTATCCTTAATACGGATATCGGCTCCGGCTTTTAGAAGCATGGTGGAAATAGTATCGCAGCCGAACGCGGCGGCATAAAACAGCGCGGTTCGCCCGAAACGGTCTTGCTGATTAACGTTAGCATCGGCTTTCAGCAAAGTTTCTACCAAAGGCGCGTTTAAATCACTGGTGGCGGCGCTCATCAACGGTGTGCCGCGTGGTGTTTCCTGATTTACATCGGCGCCGTTTTCTATTAGCAGCTGCAACAGTTCCTGCGAGCGTTTAAGTAAAAATTTTTGCTGTTCATTAAAATTTGCCTGCTGAATTTCGGCATTTAAATTGTTTTCAGCCGCAACTGGCTGCTGTGATTGCTGCAGCTCCGAGGCTAGGGCGGTGGCAACCAATAAAGGGGTTAAACCGTTGGCTGACGGCAAGTTAACGTCTGCTCCGGCGTTCATCAACGTTTTTGCCATATCCAAAGAGCTGTAATGCGTCAGCATATAAAAAAGTATGGTGTTGCCGTCGGCGTCGCGTGAGTTAACATCAAGTCCGGCGTCTATCAGTTTTTGCAAAGCGGCGGTGTCGCCGGAATCTAAAATTTTTTGCACAATCGCGTCATCAATATCTTCGCTCACGGTTTCGGCGCGGGCAGGCGTAAAAAATAACAAACTGAAAATAAAAAACGGCAGAACTAAATACTTCATAATGTCCTCGCGGCTGTTCAGAATATAGACAATGTACCACGTCAAAAACGATATGGCAAGCCTTTAAAAATTTTGAAATCAGATTATTTTTAACAAAAAAGGAGGCAGATATGAAAAAGAAAATAGGCAAACCGCTGTATATCACATTGCGTGCCGGCAGCAAAGATTTTCATGTGCGGGTAATAGAAGAAGACCGCTTTGTGCCAAGCGTGCAGCTGCGGGATATGGATTTTGACGAGGATATGCATAATTACGGCGATTCGGAAAATTTGCCGGAAAGCGACCGGATTATGGTCTGCCAGCAAAAAGGCATTAAGCAAACGCACTGTAATATGGAATAAAATAGTAGTGCCAAACCTCGCCCCTTGCTCTATCGTCATTGCGAGTGTAACGAAGCAATCTAATTAGCCTCGCCATAAAAGAGGCGAATAGTACGACCTACCGTTTTTTACTCCTCTACTTTCAACATCATTTTAAAATAAAACCTCGCCCCGTGCGGGAGAGGTCGAGGCACAAGCCTCGGGTGAGGGGGACTTAAAGACTGGCAACAAATACTAAACCAGCGTCCCAAAAAATGTCATTCGTCGCCGGTACTCCCTACTGGAAGTACCACGGCGGGGAATCCATAATGTCATTGCGGCAGCAATGTCAATATGCGTTGCCTATGGCAACAAAGTCATGGATTCTCCAGTCTGCCGCCGCCCATAAAAGGGGCTAGAGGCGCTGAAGAATGACCTTGAGAGTTGAGGTGCTGGGGGCGATGGTTTATACAATACGAGGGTTTAAAACGCCAAAGGCGGGGATAAATCCACCCCGCCTTTAACGTTTATTAGCATTTAGAATAGAGATATATCTTGTTCGTATACATGATATATAAACATTGTTTTTTGACTTTCATCTTTACATGCAGGATCATCACCATTAGTATCGCATGTAAGCTTAAATGTACAAGGCGAATTATTTCTTATACACTCTTCACAAGAGTCAGCATATGCATCAATTGTTACAATTGTAGTTTTACTCCAATGATCTGTTACTTCACCACATACAAAATTTTTACCATTATATAAGTCGGTTATTCCTCCATCTCCTGAAACGTCTAATGTATATCCTTGTAGATAATTAAATTTAGAATCAAATATTACACAACCTGCAAATCTCTCGTGCGCTATACCCTCTGGATCTTTGTAACATGGTTTAGGGTTGTAAGAAGAAGTAGGAACACATATACCACATCTTATCCAAAATTTATTTGATATAGTAAAAGTTGGACAGGATATATTTTGTTTCTCTCCTGAATCTACCTCTATGGTACTAGTCAAAACTCCATTTTGATAAAGAAATTCAGTTGAACCTCGAGTAAGTATATTGCTTACAATACATTCACCTTTATCATTATACATACCTATGCAATTATTATTCTTTTTAGTATGATTTCGATCATAAACATGGTCTACATTACTCATATTGCATGTTAATGTATACTTACCGGCGGGTAGTGATATCTGTTTGTTTTCGCTTGTTAAATCCCATACTTTTTTACCAGATGTATCTGTAATATAGGCATCTAATTTTTGATCAGTATAGAAATCACCGGTTTTGCAATAAAGGGCGCTGTTGTCTTCGCAGGCAAATTCTACTGTATCGTCAAAGACGATAGTACCATTATTGCGTTTATTATCATACCAATTGTAATAATAAATATATTCATCATCTTCATAAGAAGGTTCTCCATCCCATTCAGGGCGAGTTATTTCTATAGACTCTGGAACACAGTATGAAGTCATGCCATTACTATTATTATCCCAGCATTTGTCACCAGCACCATTTTTTTGCCCTGCAGGAATTGTAGCAATACCTTGCAATTGATAGCTAGACCATTCTTCTATATTGTCAAAGGTGTTGGTTACGTCCAAACATGTAACTTTTACATCATAATATACATCTAAATCTACTTTTACTTCTTCATCTGCATAAATGGATAAGCACTCTTTTCCACCTGATGTTTCATATAATGAATAAACATTAACAATATGATCTTTTTTAATTGGTGTTGAGCTTTTCTTTTCACAGGTTCCGCACCGGTTGCTGTCTTTATCAATTTTGTCAGCATACTTAAACTCTTCATCGTCTGCGCACTCTGACTTTGTTTTCAGACCGCCCA
>CAVEOB010000031.1:0-18528 GCA_963617265.1 Mediterraneibacter gnavus | reverse complement strand
CTCTATTGTTAATTCTAATATATGATGTCTGTTTATTTAAAGCATAAGTATTTAACAATTTTTGTGAAAGGAAACAACTATGACTGCAAAACGTTTTATGTTAAATGAAACCAGTTATCACGGCTACGGCGCTAAAGATGAAGTAATCACCGAAGCTAAAGCCCGCGGCTTTAAAAAAGCCTTGATCGTTACCGATGCAGATTTGGTAAAATTCGGCGTGGTAAAAAAAATCACCGACTTGCTGGATAAAAACAATATGGCTTATGCAATTTATGACAAAGTAAAAGCCAATCCGAGCGTAACTGTGGTTAAAGAAGGCGTTGATGCTTTCAAAAAAGCCGGAGCCGATTATATGATTGCCATTGGCGGCGGTTCTCCGCAAGACACAGCCAAAGGTATTGGTATAATCATCAACAATCCAGAATTTGCCGATGTTGTTTCTTTGGAAGGCGTTGCCCCGACCAAGCATAAAAGCGTTCCGGTAATTGCTATTGCCACCACTGCCGGCACTGCTGCCGAAACCACCATTAACTATGTGATTACCGATGAGGAAAAGCGCCGTAAATTTGTCTGCGTTGACCCGCACGATATTCCGGTTGTGGCAATTGTCGATCCGGAAATGATGTCTTCTATGCCTAAAGGTTTAACCGCTGCTACTGGTATGGACGCTCTTACCCACGCTATTGAAGGCTACACAACTTTAGCTTCTTGGGAATTGGCAGATACTTTGAACTTAAAAGCTATTGAAATCATCTCTCGTTCTTTACGCAAGGCCGTGGAAAATGATCCGAAAGGACGTGAAGATATGGCGCTTGGTCAATATATGACTGGTATGGCGTTTTCTAACGTCGGCTTGGGCGTTGTTCATGGTATGGCTCACCCGCTTAGTGCTTTCTATAATACTCCACACGGTGTAGCTAACGCCGTCTTGCTGCCGTATGTTATGGAATTTAACGCCCCGTACACCGGTGAAAAATTCCGTGAAATTGCCCGCGCTATGGGTGTTAAAGGCGTTGATGAAATGTCGCAGGAAGAATACCGCAAAGCCGCTATTGATGCTGTAAAACAGCTCAAAAAAGATGTAAACATTCCGGAAACTTTGAAAGATATCAATGTTAAGGAAGAAGATTTGGAAGCTTTGTCCGAGGCTGCTATGGAAGATGTCTGCACTGGCGGCAATCCGCGCCCTTGCTGCAAAGAATTGGTATTGGAAGTTTACAAAAAAGCCTTTTACGGCAAATAATTCGTAACCGAAAATCTATACACCTCGCACCGCCTTGCTTTTGCAAAGCGGTGTTTCTGTAACCTTAAATTTAAATTCTTGCGTATAAAATAAAAAACGCCTCCGTAGAGACGTCTTTTATTTCAAAATGAAAGTTTGAATCGCCTTATATTAAGCTGATTTTTTAGCTTTCTTTTCTTTCTTAGCACCAGCTTCGCTAAAGTCATACAGTTCTTCAACTGAAACTTCTTTATCAGCCACGTTAGCTTTTTCCAAAACATAATCAACGATTTTTTCTTCGTATGCAGGAGCTTTCAATGCTTCAACGGCATCTTTATTCTTTACATAGTATTCCAAAACCATTTTTTCTTGTCCTGGATAACGCTTAGCCTCATTCATAATAGCTTTGTTTACATCATCGGCAGACAGCTGCAATTTAGCATCAGCACCAATTTCAGAAAGAAGCAAGCCCAATTTAACACGGCGCAGAGCAATTTCTTTATATTCAGCCAAAACGTCTTTTTCATCACGAGATTTTTCGCTTTCGTCCAGCTGATTTTTAGCTTTAGCGTCTTGATATTGTTTTTCAATAGCAGCATATTCAGCGTCAATCAATTTCTGCGGAACTTCAAAGCTGTATTCTTTATCCAAAGCGTCCAGCAAATCGCGTTTTAATTTAATGCGTGAAGTTGCGTTGTAGTCTTCCAAAATACGGGCTTCAATCTTAGATTTCAAATCAGCCACATCTTTTGCACCCATAGATTTTGCAAATTCATCATTCAATTCAACCGGCTTATATTCGCGAATTTCTTTGATTGTGGTAACAAACAAAGCTTCTTTGCCAGCCAAATCTTTAGCGTGATAATCAGCAGGAAAAGTGGTTTTAACATTAACTGTTTCGCCAGCTTTTTTACCAATTAACTGGTCTTCATAGCCTGGAATGAAAGAGTTAGACCCCAATTCCAATGGATATGCATTGCCTTTACCGCCTTGGAACTCAACACCATCGATAGAGCCGACAAAGTCAATCACAGCGATATCGCCTTTTTTGGTGGCTCTGTCTTCTTCTACTTTTGCAGAATCACGGCGGGAATCTGTCATATATTTAACAGCTTTTTCAATTTCTTCAGCTGGAACTTTGGCAACATATTTGTTCAAAGTAATTTTAGAAAAATCACCTACTTTAATTTCCGGCAAAACTTCTACTTCAACAGTAAATTCAACGTCTTTGCCGTCTTCAAATTTTTCAATTTTGATATCTGGAGTAACAGCCGGACGCAATTTGTTGTTGGCAATAACTTCGTTAACAGCATCGCGGATCATATCGTCAAGAACTTCGCCTAAAACGCTTGGACGATATTGTTTGTCAATCATAGCTTTTGGCGCATGACCAGCTCTAAATCCCGGAAGTTTAACTTTTTTAGCAACCTGTTCCAATTTTTTATCAACAGCATTGGCAAAATCGGCAGCAGCCAAAGTAACATTATACTTTTTATTCAAACCTTTTGCTTTTTCTTCTTTTACATTCATTGTGATTTTCTCTAAAATAAATTGTTATTAACTCAAAACCATCAAAAAAACGATGGTGCGGGTAAAGAGACTCGAACTCTTAAGCCTCGCGGCACCAGATCCTAAGTCTGGCGTGTCTACCAATTTCACCATACCCGCGCTGGGATTATTTCCCAATTACCGCGGATTAGAGCATAAAACTTTTTATAAATCAAGCAATTTTTAGCACTTAACCCACAAAAATCTTGCAAATCAGTAAATTTCAGTTATAACTTGCTCTAATAAATAAAGTAGTAGAGGAAAAAATGCCTGAACAAATTGTCAACAAACGCAAAACTTTTGCCATCATTTCACACCCTGATGCCGGTAAAACCACTTTAACCGAAAAATTGCTGCTGTTCGGCGGCGCCATTCAGCAAGCCGGAGCCGTCAAAGCCCGCGGCGAAAACCGCCACGCCCACTCCGACTGGATGAAAGTTGAGCAGGAACGCGGTATTTCCGTGGCATCTTCTGTGATGAACTTTGACTACAACAACATCACTTTTAATTTGCTGGACACCCCTGGGCACGAAGACTTTTCAGAAGACACTTACCGTGTTTTGACCGCCGTTGATTCGGCAGTAATGGTTTTGGACTCTGCCAAAGGTATTGAAACTCAAACTAAAAAATTGTTTGAAGTCTGCCGTCTGCGCAACATTCCGATTATTACTTTCATCAACAAATTAGACCGCGAAGGCTTAGATCCGTTTGAACTGCTAGATGATATTGAAAAGACCTTGGCTTTGGACGTTACTCCGGCAAGCTGGCCTATCGGCAGCGGCAAAGACTTTTTAGGCTGCTATGATTTGATTAACGACCAGTTGATTTTGATGAACAAAAACGGCAGCAAGTCGCTGATTAACGACACTATCGAAACCTGCAAGGGCTTGGACGACCCGAAACTAGACGAGCTTCTTCCGGCATATGCCGTTAAAAAGCTGCGCGAAGACGTGGAAATGGTGCGCGAGCTTTGTCCGGCGTTTGATTTGGAGCTGTATTTAGCCGGCGCCTTAACTCCTGTATTTTTCGGCAGCGCCGTCAACAATTTTGGCGTGCGTGAAGTCTTAAACGGTCTGCACGAGTTTGCCCCTACTCCTCGCCCGCAACCAAGCGCTGAACGTGTGGTTAACGCTGACGAAAAGAAAGTAACCGGCTTTGTCTTCAAAATTCAAGCCAATATGGACCCAAGACACCGCGACCGCATTGCCTTTATGCGTATTTGTTCCGGTCACTTTAAGCGCGGTATGAACCTTTTGCAAGTCCGCACCGGCAAAGATATTAAAGTGCCGACTCCGGTTATGTTTTTAGCTCAGGAGCGCGAATTGGCAGAAGACGCTTACGCCGGCGACATTATCGGTATTCCAAACCACGGACAGCTGCGTATCGGCGACACCTTGACCGAAGGCGAAAAGCTGCACTATACCGGAATTCCAAGCTTTGCGCCGGAACTTTTGAAATCTGTCCGCGCTAAAGATCCGCTAAAATCCAAACACCTGGCTAACGCGCTTCAGCAAATAGCCGAAGAAGGCGGCGCCAGCATTTTCAAGCCGATTGTCGGTTCTGAATATATTGTCGGCGTGGTCGGGGTTTTGCAGTTTGAAGTGATTGCCGACCGCCTGCGCACCGAATTTAATATTGACGTTATTTTTGAACCGACTCAATATTATACGGCGCGTTGGGTCAGCAGCTCTGATAAGGCGGAATTAGAAAAATTCTATAACACCAACCAAATGAACATTGCCGACGACTACGACGGCGAAAAAGTCTTTTTAGCCCGCAACGCTTGGCATTTAGGTAAAATCAAAGAAGATTTCCCGCATTTGGAACTGCATAAAACCCGCGAACAAGCAATTTAATTTTATTACCTGTTAAGAAATCTAAAGCAAACCTTGCGTTTTTGTCAGGTTTGCTTTAATTTTACAATAAATATTGTAAGTAACCTATAGGAGATAAACTGATGAAGTTTGCAGCAGGTTTAATCAAAATTTTCAGCGGAATGTTGTCCGCGGTCGTTTTCGGTGCGTTTTTATACTACACCTACCAATATCAAATCACCCAAGAACACACTGATTTATTTATAGCCGACATTGCCCTAGCGGTATTTTTAATTTCTGCCGTAACGTTTGCACTGCTTTTTATTTTGTTTGATGTTTACCAAAACCAAAATACCGAAAGCAATTTAGTTAAGTTGCTGAAAGGCACTGATTTAGGCAAAAACAATGAAAACAGCAACATCACGGATTTGCTGGTTAAAATAGCCTCGCTCAACAATCAAACCAACCAGCTTTTAGATTCCCGCCTAAATGAAATCAACACTGGTTTAAACTCGCTGAACAACAGCTCTGAGGTCAACAACACTAATCTGCAATCCAGCTTAGAGCAGTTGGCAAACATCTGCGGTGAAATTTCCAAATATGTTGATAATATTAAAACCGAAAAAAGCAAAGATCGTCAATTTGCAGTCAGCAACAGCGGCAACTTTGACCTTTTAATTGCGACAGTTTCTGCTCTTAGTACCGATTTTAAGGATATGAACGGTCATTTGATTGACGCCGTCAACCGTATCAATCACTATATAAAGTCAAGCATTAAAGACCATACTAATATTGACAATGACATTAAAGACTTGCTGAAAGAAATTCTCAGCGAAAAAAACAGTAACAGCACCAACCGAAACTTACCGGTTGTGGAGCAACCGACACCGGAGATTGCTGCTCCCGCTCAAGAAGAAAGTAACAAGCCTGCCCCGCAGTCTATTGCCGATTTTTATGAAGAACGTTTCAAAGCAATAGACGAAGAGCAAGCAGAAAAAAATGAAGACGCTCCGGCAGAAGTTACAGAAGACAGCGAAGTTTTGCAAGAAAACGAACAGCGTATTGACAGTTTGCTCAGCACACCGGAACAAACCGAAACTTTTGCTCCGCAGCCTCAAGATTTAACTGTTTCGCAAGAAGATACGCAAATAGAAAAGCAAGCCGACGCAGAAACCGAATCCGTTGAAGAAAAAGAGCCATGGAATACGGCGCTTGGCGAAGAAATTTCCACAGCCGAGCAGGAATATCTGCCGCAGCAAAGCACCGCAGCAGATGAACCAGCTGTTGAAGAGTCAGTTATTGAAGAACCAGTTGCTGATGAACCTGTTATTGCAGAGACTGTAGAAACGCCGGTCGATTTTGATGTAAACGCCGCTGTTTCTGATAGTTTTGAAGCCCCTGCGAAAATTGAATCTGCAAACATCTCTGAACCTGTAACTGCCGTTGATGAACCGCATGTTGAACCATATTTTGAACAGCCGGCTGAAACAGCTGTTTCCGAACCAACTCCGGTAGATGATTTTTCCCTTGCTGCCAGCGACCCGTTTAATCCGTCGCCTGAACATTTCGCCGATTTGGAACAAGCCGCAAAAACTGACAGCACTGCCGGCACATCTTTTGATTTACAAGATGAAGAACCTGTTTCCATAGATTTGCCGAATGAAGAAAGCAATGTCAAACTTGACGATATTTTCAATGATGATTTTGCTTCTGAAATAGCGGATTTAGACATTTTGAAAGATGATGTAAATAACCAAAACACGGGAGAAATCTCGGTAGAAGATTTGCTTGCCGATGACAAAGACCCGTACAACCCGAACAAATAAATTCTTAAATTAAATCATTGCAAACCAAAAAATACAGTGTTATCTTAGCGCTGTATTTTTTATTTTGATGTTTCATTATTTAATATAATCATTATGGAAAAATTTGTTTATAATCCAAGGTCTTCCAAAGCTGAGGAGTTCATTTCGCATGACGAAATCTGCACCGCTTTGGAATATGCCGACCAAAACAAAAACAATTTGGCTTTAGTACGTCAAATTCTTGATAAAGCTGAACAGGAAAAAGGTTTGACACACCGTGAAGCTTCGGTTTTGCTGGCGTGTGACAATCCGGAAGTTGAGGCAGAAATTTTTGCCCTTGCCGCGCGTATCAAACAAAATTACTACGGCAACCGCATTGTGCTTTTTGCCCCGCTCTATCTCTCCAATTACTGCGTCAACAGCTGTGTTTACTGCCCTTATCACATCAAAAACAAGCATATCTTCCGCAAAAAAATGACTCAAGAAGAAATCAGTCAGGAAGTTATTGCCTTGCAGGATATGGGACATAAGCGCTTAGCGCTGGAATTGGGAGAAGACCCTGTCAACAACCCGATTGAATACGTTTTGGAAAGTATCAAAACCATCTACGGTATCAAGCACAAAAACGGAGCAATCCGCCGCATCAATGTCAATATTGCCGCCACCACGGTAGAAAATTACGCTAAGCTGCACCAAGCAGGTATCGGCACCTACATTCTGTTTCAGGAAACCTATAACAAGGAATCTTACGAACAGCTGCACCCGAAAGGACCTAAGCATGACTATGCTTGGCATACCGAAGCCATGGACAGGGCTATGCAAGGAGGAATTGACGATGTCGGGCTCGGCGTATTGTTCGGCTTGTCAACCTATCGCTATGAGTTCAGCGGTTTGTTGATGCACGCCGAACATCTGGAAGCCGTTTTCGGAGTTGGACCGCACACTATCAGCGTCCCTCGCCTGCGTTCGGCAGATGATATTGATCCGAGCCAATTCAGTAACTGCGTGCCGGATAACATCTTTGCTAAAATTGTGGCTTTAATCCGCATTGCCGTGCCTTATACCGGTATGATTGTTTCGACCCGCGAGAGTCAAAAAACGCGTGAGCAAGTTCTGAAACTTGGCATCTCGCAAATCTCCGGCGGCTCTAAAACTTCTGTCGGCGGCTATGTTAAGCCAGAAGCGGAAAATGAGCATTCCGAACAGTTTGAAGTTGAAGACACCCGTTCGCTTGATGAGGTTATCAACTGGCTGATGCGTCTGGGTTATGTGCCGAGTTTCTGCACCGCCTGCTATCGTTCCGGACGCACCGGCGACCGCTTTATGGAACTTTGCAAAGCCAAGCAAATCCACAACTGCTGCCACCCGAACGCGCTTATGACTTTGGAAGAGTTTTTGACCGATTATGCTTCGGCTGAAACCAAAGCTGTCGGCGAAAAACTGATTGAGCAGGAGCTGAAAACGTTTCCGCCGAAACTTGCCGAGGCTATCCGTGAAAGACTGGATAAAATCCGCAGCAATCAGGGAAATGATTTTTACTTCTAACGCAAAAAAATCCGCCTGTTTTTATAACAGACGGATTTTTTTTAAGTTTTATTCGCAAGCCTTATGTTCCGGCAGAGCTAAATATTTTTGATATTCCGCCGCCATATCTTCACTCACATAAGCGGTTACGGTTGCGTCTTTATTTTGCTGTTTTTCCACCAGGTTCCAAACTTCATCGCTCAAATACGGACGCATTTTATTATATGGAATAATAAAAGCAATCATACCATCAGCATAGCTGGCAATTTCATATTGCTGATAGGCAAAACCGACACCGCTGGCTGTTAAAAAAGGCTTGCTTGCCGGCAGCGGCAAATTGTTTGCATCAAATTCGCCAAACACTGCGTCTTGTAATTTTTCCGTTTGAAACTCACATTTATAAACAGCGGCTCTCTGCGTGCTAAAATAAGCCGAAACCCCTTGCTTCAAAAGCTGCTTAAATTCTTGAGAAGCAGCGCGCTTGTTCAAAATTACATCATTTAGCGGCTCACCGTTGCGCTTGTTAACCGAAACCGCCTGCCAGAACGGCATACCGTGCGCTCCGCCGGTATAAGCATAGGCATATTTTTCAAAAGTAATAAAATCCGGCGTCTGCGCTGTCATTTTGATTTCGCCGTTATATGTATATGGCTCAATCGGTTCAAAAACTTCCGCTTTAAGCTTATCATTTTCTTCTGCCGCAAATTGCTGCAAAATTTTATCAGCATCTGCCAAATTTCCGTTATAGTCAGCAATCAGCAAATCAGCAACTTGCCGGCGGATTTTATTCAAAATTTCATCATCGCCGTTTTGCGGATATTCCATTTCTACGGTTGTTTTAACATGCTCTCCGTCTAAGGAAATGCTGTATTTTTCGGTTGTTACAATGTTGTCGTTATGGCAAGCCGCCGCAGCCAGCACCAGCGCCGCGCCCCAAATTTTATTCATCTGCTTTCTCCTTATTTATTGCATATTTCCTTAAATAATAAGCAAGCAAAATTCAATGTCAATATTTGCAAAAATATATTGCGGATATATCTTGACAAATTTTTAAATAATGTTACTTTACAGCAGTTTTACAATTATTTTTTCAATTATTTTTCACATAAAATTTTTTATCATTATGGTATTACAAGTAATTTTTGGAGTTAGCGTGCTGGTTATTTTTGCTCTTACTGCCGTTGTCGGAATTGTCCTCAACCGCAGAGAGTGCCGCAGCATCGCTGTTTCACAACACAAGCAAGTCGGTGATTTCACCAAGGGATATATCTGCATATATTCCGTTTTGATTGTCGCCACCGGTTTTATACTTGCTAAAGCAGGATTTTTTGGCTGCTGAGAAATTCGCCTTGGAAACTTTGATTTATTCCAAGGTCATTTTTTATTCTCTTATTGACAAAATAAACAAAATACCCTACACTGCTTATATCATCTAATTTTTAACGCTTTATCATTATGTCTAGTTTTACTTATGCCATTTGTTTAGCCGTCGGCTTTTTTCTGGTAATCGGCATTGGCTCTTACCTTGACAGCCGCAGTTATAAAAAAGCCATAGCCGCCGGAAAAACTCTTAAACCAGAGCAGCAGCCTAACTACAGCGGCAATTTTATGGTCTACTATCTGATTTTGTGTTTTATCATCAGCATCATTTTAAAACTCTTAAATTTGATTGAGTAATGAATGCTCCAACAAAAAACAGCCCTGATTCTTTATCACGGCTGTTTTTTCTGTTTATTGGCGGTGAGACAGGGATTTGCTGTGCTATAATGCTTCGCTCCTGCGTCCTCATTCGGCTTATAGCCTCACCGGCGTTCTAGCGCCCGCCTTTCGTCCTTGTTGAACCCTTCTTTTCCAGGGTTCAACTCCCTACCGTCCATATAAACAAAACACTCCCTAAAAAGGGAGCGTTTTGTTTATTGGCGGTGAGACAGGGATTTGAACCCTGGGTACCCGAAAGGGGTACAATTGATTTCGAGTCAATCGCATTCGACCACTCTGCCATCTCACCATATCTTTAATATGACCAGTTTGGTTGTATGACAGTTTAAGCAAAAAAGCAAGCACTTTTTAGATTTATTAAAATATTTTAAATTGCGCTGCTTGACAAAAAATACAAAAAGGTATATACATACTTATATTGTTTAATTTTTAATTTTTGTATTATGATGTATCCAAAATCATTATGTAGTGTTAACCGTTCCATTCCTGTTGGTCAGCGCCGTGCGGTCATAACCCGAAAGGACGGAAAGATGTATGCCAGCACCGCCATCATGCCAAGTGACTTTTTGCTTGCAGACGGCAGCTTCTCGGCATCTACCGTTTTCCGTCAGGAGCGCGGCATCTTTATCGGCAAGGACGATAAGTATATCGAGCTGTTCACGCTTTCTGACAAAGCCGTAACCCGTGAAGAGGCATTTCAATATTGCCTTGAGAACCGCGTATCTCTTCCGTCTTTGGAAGAATTGCAGATTATCGACGAGCCGACCGCTAGAGCTATCAACAACAGCCTTATGCAAATCGATTTGAAAGATTCGGTGCTTTCCGGCAACGTTTCCGACGAATTCTGGTCTCAAGACAGCTTGGAGAACCAAGGAAACATCACCAAGCGCCGCATCATGCTGGTTAAAAAAGTCATTCAATTGAATAAGCCCAGCTTTCCAACCTTGGACGGTCCTGTCAACTGTATGAAGGCGTTTTTGCCTGATGTGGTTTTAGTGCGTCAAAACTTGAACGATGCCTTTTGGGTGCTGCAAAGCATAAACACCGACTACTACTACATCATGGAGTGCCAACTGTTGGATTTCTACGGCAAGTATGACTTCATCGACAATGGCAATATCCACTTGGAAGGAGCCAGTATCGTCGTTGAGCATCCGGTGGGCGAAGTTTATTTCGACAACGGGTGCAAATACGTTAACACGCACAAAGACTACTATCAGCGCAAGTTTAGCAGCCTCTACACCAAGATCGGTGAAAACAATGACCGCTGGCAGATAAAGTCTTAAACTAAGAAAAACAGTTTTCCTTTTTAGGAAAGCTGTTTTTTTATTTGTAAAATATATATTTTTTGCTATATATAAAATAAACAACTTATTGAGGATAAATATGCTAAAACAACAACTGCCGCCGGAAATTATGAAACAAGCCGTTAAGGGCATCTGCTATATCGCCCACCCTTTGCGCCTGCGGATTTTGGAATTTTTAGACGTTAACGGCGAAGCTTCGGTTTCGCAAATTACCAAAGCCGTAAACACCGAACAAATGATTGTGTCGCAAAGCCTAAAAAAATTCCGCGACGCCGGACTGGTTACCACTAAACGGCACGGCATTTTTATTTATTACCGCATACAAGAAGAATACCCCGCCAGCATTTTTGACTGTCTGCGCAAACTCTACGGCTATATGACCGACAGCATACGTTTTTTGGCAGACGGCTACAAAGCTGTTTTACCGCCGGACTATACGACTATGGCGGCAAACCGCATAAAATTGTTTGCCAATTATGATAAAATGCGGATTTTGGAATTTTTATTGCTCAACGGCGAAAGCAATGTAACCCAAATTGTGCAAGAAACCCAAAGCGACCAGCTAAAAGTTTCGCAATATCTACGGCGGCTGAAAGATGATGAATTTGTGACTTGCCGCCGCGACGGCAGATTTGTTTATTATAACATCACCAAAGGCGTGCACAAAACTGCATTGCAGTGCATTCACAAGCGCTATGAAAAAATAGGTCGGCTTATTTAAAATAATATGTTGAACTAACAGCTTTTTTTGTTATACTGACAGCATTACTTCGGCAGAAAGGAGAATCTTATGTTTTCAGAAAAATGGAATTACCGCTTTTTAGAATTGGCAACTTTGGTTGCCGGCTGGTCTAAAGACCCTTCAACTCAAACCGGGGCCGTGGTGGTTGGACCGGACAAAGAAATACGCGCTACCGGATATAACGGCTTGGTGCGCGGAGTTTCCGATAATATTCCGGAACGTATGGAACGCCCGACTAAATATGATTTTTTTGAACACGCCGAACGCAACGCCATTTATAATGCCTGCTTAACCGGAACCCAGCTTAAAGGCTGCACCATTTTTTGCACTTTAACTCCTTGCACCGACTGCGCTCGGGCTATTATTCAAGCTGGAATAAAAGAAGTGATAACCTACGAATATAAACCAGCGGATAATGACCCGAAAAACACTTGGAGAGACAAGCTTAATTATTCGGCGCAAATGTTTAATGAAGCCGGAGTGGCATATATTGAACTGCCGCGTAAAAAATAATTTATTTTAAGGCAGGTTAGCCCCTTTAAATTTATTAAAACATCTATATATATCTTACCGATTGAATTTTGCCCAAAGTTAAAGGAGGTTGGATAATGAAAATTTTAATTGCCGACAGCTGTCCCATTTTTCGCGACGGGCTAAGTTTGCACCTTAACCGTATTTTACCCGACGCCAAAATCAGGCAAGCTCCGGATTATGCGCAATTTATTAAAATTCTGACTGAAGAGCGAAACTATGATTTGCTGTTTTTAGACTGGGAAATGCCTAACCTGCCGCATCAAAATATTTTTAAGGACATTAAAAAATTAGCTCCGCTCGCTAAAATTATTGTGCTGGCTAATTCTAAAAATTTCCATAACACCAAACAAGTTTCTGCAGCCGGAGCCAGCGGCTGCCTTGCCAAACAAACTGAAATATCCGAACTTTACACTGCCATAAAATCTGTTTTAGCTGGAAACAAATATGTTTCAAGCCTGCTAAATGAGCATACTCCTTCTGTTGAATCCGGTGAAAAGAACAAAGCCCTGACTAACCGCCAATCACAGGTCTTAGATTTGATAGCGCAAGGAAAATCCAACAAACAAATAGCTTATGACATGGGTGTTTCAGAATCTACCGTAAAGCTGCACATCAACGCTCTTTTACGCTCGCTGAATGTCAGCAACCGCACGCAGGCAGTTGTCACCGCCCAAAAAATGGGGATTATTTAGAATCTTTTTTATCTTCGCTATCTTTTTTAGATTTTAGCTGTCCGCAAGCAGCTAAAATATCTTGTCCGCGAGCCACTCGAACCGGCGCCGCAAAACCTGCTTTTTCCAGTTCTTTAGCAAAAGCATGCACCCGATTGTTTGAACTCGGGGCAAACGAACACCCCGGCCATGGATTAAACGGAATCAAATTAAAACTGGTCCTGAGCTGATATTTTTTCATCAAAGCAATAAGTTCATGCGCACATTCCAAACTATCGTTAATGCCGTTTAACAGCAAATATTCAAAAGTAATATATCTGCTACCGTCTTCAGCTTGATATGCTTTGCACGCTTCCATAACTTCTTCCAGCGGATAGCGGTTGTTAATCGGCATAATTTGCGAACGAATTTCATTGTTTGGAGCATGCAGCGACACCGCCAAGCGCACGCCTGTTTGCTGCAGTGCTGGCAAAATTTTCGGCGCAATGCCGGAAGTCGACATTGTTACACGGCGGCGCGAAATTGCAATACCGTCGCCATCCGTTAAAATTTGCAGAGCTTTTATGGTATTTTCCATATTGTGCAAAGGCTCGCCCATTCCCATAACTACAATATTTGAAAGATAGCGGGTTTCATTAGTCGGGCTCGGCCATTCGCCGTAAGTATCGCGCGCCACCATAAACTCGCTGACAATTTCTCCCGCAGTTAAATTGCGGGTTAATTTTTGACTTCCAGTATGGCAAAAACGGCAGCCGACCGCACAGCCGACTTGGGTAGAAATACAAACAGCCCCCCTATCCTCTTCAGGAATATACACCATTTCCACACGCTGACCATCTTTAAATTCCAAAAGCCATTTGCGGGTTTTATCAACAGAAAGCTGTTCCGCCACAATTTTGGGGCGGCTTACGGTAAAGTTATCGGCTAATTTTTGCCGCAGTTCTTTAGAAAGATTGCTCATTTTGGAAAAATCTGTTTCTCCAAAATAATAAAGCCACTGCCACAGTTGTTTAGCGCGAAACGGCTTTTCGCCAATATTCACCAAAGCGTTCTGCAGTTCTTCTTTACTTAAACCGATAAGCTCTACTTTTTCCGTCATGGCTATTTTTTCTTACATTTAGCAGAAATTGCCTGATAAGCGCTGGAAAAACCCTTCAAAGAATATGTATCTTTTGTGGTTGTGCCGCGGCTGGATTTGCCGTCAACAATCATTCTTTCGCCACGTTTCATGGCAGCAATCAAATTGCGGTCTTCCTGAGAATTTACCATCCAGCCTTTAGAACCTTCAGTAAAGGTGTTTTTGAAAACTTTATCGCCGATTTTAATTGTAAACGGCGCTTTGGTATCAAAATTATAGCCGGCGACAAAACTTACTTCATCAAATGTTTTTTCAGACGGACGATGAGTAATAATCGAATAAATATCACCGCGTTTGGTATATTTTCCTTCATCTTTTTTAGGAGTCGACGACATATAGCAAATTAAATTTCCGCGGTCGTTATAAGTCCAAGCGGTCCAATCGCCGTATTGACCCAATTCTTTAGGCATTTCAGCCGCGTTAACCGCCGTTGCCAACATCAAACCACTCAAAACTAATAAATATTTTAACATACTTTTTTATCCTTTTACACTTAAATTTTGCTTGGATTATAGCAAAAAATTATATATAAACAATTAAAATTTATAAAAAATGCAAAAGGAATTTTCAAATCATGATGAAACCTAATTTTTTGGATATGTCAAAACTGCTGACTTCTAAACGGATTTACCGCCTTTTTGATGCTGTGGAAGCTCATGGCGGTACTTTGCGTTTTGTCGGCGGTTCCGTGCGCGATACTTTAGCCGGCAGACAAAATAATTTTGATTTGGATTTAGCATCAGACTTATCTCCCGATGAATTAGTGGAAGCTTGTCAGGATTACGGCTTAAAAACCGTGCCTATCGGGTTAAAATTTGGGACTATCGGAGTAATTATAGATAATCAGGTGCTTGAAGTAACATCTTTGCGCAAAGATGTTAAAACTGACGGACGCCATGCAGAAGTCGAATTTACCGACGATTGGAGCGTAGACGCTTCCCGCCGCGATTTAACCATAAATGCCGTTTATGCCGACTTATACGGCAATGTGTTTGACTACTACAACGGCATAAATGATTTAGAAAACGGCGTTGTGCGTTTTATCGGCAATCCAGACGAGCGTATTAAGGAAGATTATCTGCGCATTATGCGTTTTTTCCGATTTTATTCCATTTTCAGCAAAAAGCCTATAGACAAAGAAGCCCTAAAAGCCTGCATAGCCAACAAAGACGGCTTGCGCACCGTTTCTATTGAGCGTGTACGCGACGAGCTGTTTAAATTGCTGGTTACTCCGAAAGCCGCCGAAACTTTGCAGATTATTTTTGATAATGACATTTTAAGCTACTTTTTACCTAATAAATCAACGCATTTTGACGCCTTAAAACGCCTAACCGAACTTGTTTCCGATATGAAATATGAAGGCAATTTTCTGCGCCGGCTTTTTGTGCTGTATCAACCTAATGCCTCAGAAGCCGAAAACATTGCCCGTACTTTGCGTTTTTCTAAAAAGCAAAAAGAAAACTTTGTAAATTGGGCTAAAATAAACTTAATGCCGGAAAATATTTCCACGCCTATTCAGCGTTTGCGTTTTATTTATCGCTACGGCAAAACCTTTTGTTTGGATAAAATTCTGCTCACTGCCGCCATTTTCGGCATAGACAGTTCCAAAGTCACCAATGTGCTGCAAGAAGTTGAAGACGCCGTTGTGCCGATTTTTCCATTGCGCGGACGTGATTTAATTGACCATAACCTTGCCAAAGGCGAAAAAATCGGGCAAGCCTTGACTTTGCTGGAGCAACAGTGGATTGACAGCAACTTCAATCTTACCCGTGACGAATTATTGGAATCCGCTAAAAAAACAGTTTGACTTTATTGCCTGACTGTCCGCAGCCTTCTCCATTATTTATTTCAGCTCTTTTAGCGCCGATTCCACCTTGACAGATAAAGCAGGTTGCTCCGTCCAAGCCGTCAAAATCAATATAAAATCCGCCGTCATCAGACGGTTTAATATCCCAATTTATACCGGCAAATCCGTTAAAATCCAATCCAGCTTTGCTTAATCCGGCATAATTGCCAAAATAAGTAGTCTGCACCGTGGCAACCAAATTGCCTAAATCCTGCTGAAAGCGCATCCGGTTGAGCGCGCGTTGCCCCTGCGTCACCGACTGATAGCCTTCATTAGATAATTCTCCGTCAATCAGCAAAGTTCCCAAAGCATCGCTCATTTGCGCAGCTGCATTGCCGCTCCATAAGCCCAAAGCTAAAAGCAATATAATTTTTTTCATTTCTATCTCCTTATACATTTATTTTGTTTTGCCAGCCTCTTGCCGCTCGGCTTAAATAATCATCAACCACAGCCTTGTGAGGAAGGCGCATATACCCCAAAACAAAAGACTTGCCGCTGTTTTCCAACTCCGGCAGTTTCCAGCTTTTCTGCTCTAAATAACAGCGAGCCAAATCCGCAAACAAACGAGCCTCCATAAACTCGCCGTATTCTGAATATTTTATTGCCGGACAGCTCGAAAGCCTTGCCCTAAACTTGTTAAACAGCTCAATATGCTGAGACAGCGGCTTTATTCTGCCGCTTAAAACATCTTCAAAACTCTGACGAGCCAGAGGATTCTTCCAGCCGCCGCCGAACAAAACAAAATTCGGGGCAAGTTTTATATTTTCCGGTGTTGCCGCCACGGCATAAGCGGTTAAATATCCAGCAAAAAATTCCAGCGTGTGCAGAATATTGCAAAAAACATCTTCATTTTGCGCCGGATTGCCGTATTTTTCCTCAATATAAGCAAACAGTTTTTCGGTTTTATAAAAAGCCGGATCGCCGGATTTAGGCGGTTCCAGCTCATAAAAATCGCGGCACAGAGCAAACAGATAATCCACCAGTTCCGGCTGCAACGTTCCTTTTTTTCCAAATTTGGCATTTTTATCAAAACCGATATTTTTATAACGCAGCACAAAACTATCAATATATTCGTTAAAAGGACCAGCATCCCAGCTAATCTGCGCCGCGCCGTTTTTTATCCATGCCAAATTAGCCGTATTGCCAGCATTGATATAGCAGCCGTCGCCTTCCAGCTTTGCAATATGCACATTATGCGGAGCCGCCAGCGGCGCCCCTTCAAACCCGTTCATCAGTAAAACCGAGCGAAAATCGTTTATCACCGGAATATCGATTAAATCCGCCAAAAGCTGCGCCGAGCCCATTTGCGTTGTAAATGGCTGCGTACCGTTTAATTTTGCCAAAGAAGGCGGATTGTGGTCAAGCGTTTTACCGTGAAAGCCTATCGCCTGCACGCTTTTTTTATCTATATTGTTCCGTCGGCAAAGTTCATTTACAGCATTTGCTATGCCTCCAACATATTTTTGATGTATGCGCAAAAAATTCTGATCTTTTATCAGCACGTCCGCCGGAATTTTCTGCGTAACCACCCGTTTGCGCAAAGCATCAATTTCTCGTTTTTCTGCCACGCTGTAAGGAACGCTTAATCCGCACACATCTCTGATATTGCCGTCAGAAAATTCCGTCAGAACCACGTCAACCGCGTCCATGGAATTTCCGGTCATATTTCCGATTATCCGCCAGTCAGCCATTGATTTTATCTTTCAGCAGCAGCGCTGCGCCTATCAATCCGGCATTTATTCCCGTTTTCGCCTTGGTCAAACGCAGCGGATTGTGATAGCCTTTTGCATTAACTGCTTTTTCTACTTCCGGATAGTCGACAATTTCTGCCAAACTGCCGGAAAGCGCAACTGCTTCGGTGTCTAATATGCTGTTCAGCACCGCCAAGCAGTCAATCAAACGTTTCTGCCATTCTTCAAAAGATTTCACCGCCGCCGGATTCCGCTCATTTTTTAACTTGCACAAAACAAAGCAGTCTTTTTCATTTAACCCGTTTTGAGCCGCGATGTTTGCCAAATCTCCTCCGGCTACCAAAAACGGAACTTCACCGGCAGCGCCGATTTTTCCGCGCAGGATTTTACCATCACAGACAATGCCGCAGCCCACACCTGTACCCAAGGTAAGCATTATTGAATTTTCCGTGCCTTTCAAAGCTCCGATTTTATATTCTGCCCACAGTGCAGCATTGGCATCGTTTTCAACCAAAACTGGCTTATCCGTAAATTTATGAAAATTGATATTTTCATATCCTGCCGGTAAATTATGCGGTTTTGCCAAAAGCTTTTCATTAAAAACTACTCCGGCTGTTGAAAAAGCAACGCCGTCAAATTCTTCGGCATTTATACGCTTCAGAAGATAATTTTCAATTTCTTCAGCCGTTTTAGGTGTCGGCACGTTTTCCGGCGTGCTCAGTAATTTTCCGCAAACCGATACGACTGCCGATGAAATTTTGGTTCCGCCGATGTCAAAAGCTAATATTCTCATTTCCGCCTCCTTATATGATTTAAATATAAGCAAAGAATGTAAAAACTTTGTTAGCAAAAATTAAAGGAAACCCGATTTTTTCAGATTTCCTTTAACTAAAAAAACAATAAGCCGACTTTTTATTCAATGCAGCAGTCAACGGCTTTGCGCACAAATTTTTTCATTTTAGCCAAA
>CAVEOB010000030.1:20032-20458 GCA_963617265.1 Mediterraneibacter gnavus | reverse complement strand
AATTAGCGCCGTATTTAGTTATCGGAATTTCATCCAAATTATTGACCGTTAAATCTATAAAATTTAAATCTTTTATCGGCGTATTAGCAAAGTTTTGCGGGCAGCCTACAAATTTTCCGCTTATGTAGTTATTAGATTTATCCCAAGCCCCGTTTTTGTATTTCATTCCAAGCTTGCGGCAAAATGTTTCAGCATCAACTTTATCACAATTTTCAACCGTGGCATTGACCAAAAAATATCCATTTGTGGTAAAAGGTAAGTCATTCATATTTACATGCTGCACCTGATTGGCAGAAAATCTGCCGTTTATGGTAACATTTGATAAATTCGGGATTTTTTCAACACCTGAAAAATCAAGATTTACGCTTTCTTTACAAGTGATTTGACTGCCGTCTGTCATTAAAGCATCACGGTGAACAAAGGCTT
>CAVEOB010000030.1:13078-20022 GCA_963617265.1 Mediterraneibacter gnavus | reverse complement strand
CCGTCGGCACGGCCGATAAATCGGTATAATTTTTAGGCGGCAGCTTTTCTCCGGTTTTAAATTCATAAGCAACATCCGGCGAGCTTTTTATTTTGTCTTGCCTGTCTGCGACATAGCCGACAACTTTGTCATCCGATGGTTCGTGCATGGCAAAAAAATCTCGCCATTTTTCATCAGCAATATTGCCGTTTTCATCTAACGGAATAGAATATAGCTTATTTTCTCCTTGCTTACCGACATGCAAATAAATAGCGTGAACTTTGTTATGATGCGGAAGAACCGGTGTTTCATATATTTCTCCGTCATGACCGTTCCAATCCTTGTTTGTGTCAGATAATACCCGAGGCTTGTCTCCCTCTTCCAGCCCGACATTGTGATAATAAATCTATTCATCGCCCATGCTTTCAAATTCATAAATAAAGCCGTATTGAATGTTGTCAGAAGTTGGAGGATAAAATGCACCGCCTTTGGTTGAACTTGTCCCGCCTTTGCCTGAAAAAGAACCGCTTATATCTATAGCCGGAGATGAGTGTGCAACTTTTCTTGAATTATACTCTGAAATGGTAGCATATGGATTGTCGCCTAAACTACCGCCGCGGTATAAATATTTGCCGCCGTCTTCATAGACATTTTTTCCCGACATTTTCTTAAAATCTACAGTTTCTGATTTAGTATATGCCTCAGAAACCATTTCATCAATAAATGATTTATAATCTCCGCCGTGTTTGGCTTCCATTCTATCAAATTCTTCAAGATTTGGATGATGCTCTTTTACATCTATGGCTTTGCTGTTAGAGGTATTGGCGCTCAAAGTTTCATCAGCTTCAACACCAATAGCGTGCGATGAGGTATAAATCAAAGATTTTGCAGTCTGAGGGTTGGCGTGTCCCAGCAGCTGATAGTCATTTTTTAAGAGCAAATCTTCAATATAAACAGTTGCTTTCAAGGCATCTTCAGGTTTCATGTTAGGACATAAAACACCGGATTCCGTGATGATATATTTATCAGGGGAAGCAGCTTCTTTATCCATAAACGATACAGCGTCAATACCTTGTTCGCGCAGCAGCGAAACAACGGCTTGGACATTTTCTGGGCGCATATCTCGGTCTGCATTTCTAAAGTCTATAGCTACAGCCACATTTTCGTTCAGCCCATCATAGTAGTTGGATAAAGATTTACGTATCTGTTCGCTATACTCAGATTTAACCAGTTCTTGTTCAATGTCGTCTTTAGTCAGCATGCTCTTAGTCCTTATTGCAAAATAATTATCGCTCTATAGATTTTCTTTGCGAAATATTTAGGCTGGTCTGCATTTTATTTTTATAAATTTCAACAAATTGCTTAGACAGAGTTTCTCGCATTTCATCTATTTTTTTGATATCATGAGTAACGCAGTAGGCAAGTTTCTGCCATTTCATCATTCCTGTATATGCCAAGCGCAGAGAACCGTCTTCATTGGTAGAATCATAGGCAATAGTCAGTCCGCTTTTGTGGGTGGCGGATTTGTTTTTAGCATCAATTTTCCAATCATCTATAAAATCTTTTAGCTCTGCCATTTTTTGTTCTCCCCAATAGTGAAATACTACCTTAATTCTATCAGATAGTCCGTCGCTATGCAAGTGTTTTCGGAAACAGGAGTGGAAATTGTCTGGCTTTGGCGGCAAATCTGCAGAGATGGGTTAAAATGCTTGACAAGTGACTATTTAAATTATATGTAGCCTTAAAATGTTTTGTAATCCTCATCGGAGGGCAAAAGCCGGATAAGGTGACTGGGTAAAACCAATTATTCTATCCGTTTTTTTGTGTTTAAATTTAACTTATGGTGATTTTATGAACTTTGGAACAGATAAAATTTCAACGTTATTTCAAAAAATTTTTATTCCGACGTTGCTTGGAATGATTAGCATGTGCGCCATTACCGCCATTGACGGTATGTTTGTGGGGCACAGCGTGGGCAGCGACGGCATCGCCGCCATCAACATCACGGCGCCGCTGTTTATGATTTTTACTGGCATCGGGCTGATGTCCGGCATCGGCAGCTCGGTTATCGCCTCAATGGCGCTTGCCAAGGGCAAAATTAAACTGGCGCGCTTAAATGTTTCGCAATCCCTGCTGTTTCTTTCTATTTTTGCGGTTATCCTTTCGGCGCTGATGTTTATATTTCCTGATAAAACCGCTTATTTGCTGGGCTCTTCCGACTATCTGCTGGGCTATGTAAAAACTTATCTTTTGTGGATTTTACCGTCCTTTTTGTTTTTGATGTGGTCGCTGCTGGGGCTGTTTATGATTCGTTTGGACGGTGCGCCAAAACTCGCGATGTGGATTACCATTATAGAATCTATCGCCAACACCTTTTTAGACTGGCTGTTTATGTTTCCGTTCAGCTGGGGGCTGATGGGCGCGGCGTTCGCTTCCTCGCTGGCTACGATTATCGGCGGCGTTTTGGTGCTTGGCTATTTGCTGTATAAGGCTAAAACTCTGCGCCTATATCCCATAAAAATCGGATTGTGCGGGTTTTCGCTGTTTTTCAAAGGCATCGCCAATCAATGCCGTATTGGCTCGTCGGCAATGCTGGGCGAAGCGACAATGGCAGTTTTGATGTTTGTCGGCAACCATATATTTATGCAATATTTGGGCGACAACGGAGTAGGGGCATTCGGCGTTTGCTGCTACTATGCGCCGTTTGTGTTTATGGTTGGCAACGCCATCGCGCAGTCTGCGCAGCCGATTATCAGCTATAACTTTGGCTTGGGCAGCATAGAGCGCGTGAAAGCAACCGTTAAGATTGCCTTGGATACGGCTTTGTGCTTTGGTTTTGTTACTACAGCGGTGTTTAGCGTATTTCCTGATTTTATGGTTGGAATGTTCCTGCAAGCGGATAATCCGGCGTCGCTTTTGGCAGTGCAGGGGTTTCCGTATTTTGCCGCTGGTTTTACGTTCTTTATTATCAATCTGACAATAATCGGCTGTTTCCAAAGTTTGGAACGTATAAAGCCGGCTACGTTCTTTGCGATTCTGCGCGGTTTTGCTTTTTTAATTCCAAGTTTTTTCCTGCTGCCTAAGTTTTTGGGTGTAGAAGGAATTTGGCTGGCAATGCCGCTGTCAGAAAGCCTGACGTTTTTATGTATTGCCGCATTTTATATTTACGGACGCCTAAAAAAACAAGCCTTGAGTTAATTCTCAAGGCTTATTTTTTGCAGAGGGTATCAGCGCAAAGCGAGCAGCACGTTGCCGTCGTCGTCAAATTCGCTGTACCAAATTATTTCTCCGCTTTGTGTGCACAAATGATATTTAAAATCATTTGCTTGTTCAGGATCATCACCCGTATACACCCACATCAAAGCTTTTTCCAGCGGGAAATCGCAGGCAGTCAAACGCATTTCTGAAATGGCGTCCCAGCAATATAAAACTTCGCGGTACTCATTTGGCGAAAGAAAACGGGCTTTGCACTTGCGCGCTAATCTTTGGGCTTTATCCAAATCATAGCCTTTTCCGCAGCCAATCATCTCATGCAGAACCAAACTCGGAGTCAGACGGATTCCCAAATAAGGAATGCCGCGCTTTTCCCATTTCTTGCTTTCATAGCCGTCTGCCCAAACATAAGCCAAATTCTGCTTGATTTTTTCCAAACGCTCACTCTCGCTGAAAACAATATAAAGCCGAGGGTTAGGCGTCAGGTCAATTTCCGCGTCAGGATAGGCATACACAGGCTTACAGCCGGCAAGACTGGAACTTTCTTTGAACGAAACAACGAACTTGCCTAAATATAAAGGGAAGTTCTGTTTCAACTTTTTAAAAATATTCATAACATAAAAATTTTAATGAAACATAATAATTATTTAAAACTTTTCTATAAGCCGAGCAGGGCGGCGGCATAGTCGTGAGCGTTAAACTCATCTAAATCTTCTATTTGTTCTCCCACGCCCACAAAATATATCGGCAAGGCAAATTCTTCGGCGGCGGCAACCAAAACACCGCCTTTCGACGAACCGTCCAGCTTGGTGACAACCAAACCGTTAACGCCGGAAATATCCTTAAATATCTGAATCTGTGAAAGAGCGTTCTGTCCGGTGGTTGCATCAATGGTCAGCAAAACTTTATGCGGCGCGTCTGGAATAACTTTTTGCATAACGCGGACAATTTTTTTCAACTCGTCCATAAGTCCGTTCTTGTTCTGCAAACGTCCGGCAGTGTCTATAAAAACCACGTCATCGCCGTTTTTGATAGCTTGTTGCAGCCCGTCATAGCATAAACCGGCGCTGTCGCAGCCGTCTGCTCCGCTGAAACAGCGGATATTCAGCCTGTCCGCCCAAACTTTCAGCTGTTCAACCGCAGCGGCGCGGAAGGTGTCTCCGGCAATAAATGATATTTTTTTGCCTTGTGCCTGTAGTTTTGCCGCCAGTTTTCCGATTGTTGTGGTTTTTCCGGCGCCGTTAACGCCTACCATCAAAATTACATAAGGTTTATGTTCGGCAGCCAAAAGCTTTTGCTCGCAGGGCTTTAAAATATTCTCAATTTTTTGCGCCAAAAGCTCGCGCACTTCTTCGGAGGTAATGTCCTTGTCCAGTTTTTGCTCGGCAAAATCAGCTAAGATGGCGCTGGTTGCTTTAACGCCTAAATCGGCGGTCAGCAGCAAGTCTTCCAAATCTTCCAAGGCGGCGGAGTCAAGTTTGCGCTTGCTGAAAATATCAGTAATGTTTCCGCTTATTTTATCAGAAGATTTTTTGAGACCCAAACCTAATTTTTGCCAAAAGTTGCTCATAATTTATTCCTTGCTTAATTCTCTTAAAATTGCGGCGCGGCGGCGGCGTTCTTCCATTGGCAGCTGCGGCATACGGGCGGCAGGCGTTCCTTCCCGTTCGGAATATGGAAATACATGTAGCTTGCTTAAACCGGCTTCTTCAACCAATTTGCAGGTGTTTTCAAACGCCTCGATAGATTCTGTAGGAAATCCGCAGATAAAATCGGCGCCAAAAGTAGATTCGGGACGGACGTCGCGGATTTTTTTGCATAGTTCAATCACTGTCTCGCGGTTGTGTCTGCGCCCCATACGTTTTAGAATAAGGTTGTCTCCCGATTGAATTGAAAAATGAAAATGTGGAGATATACTCTTGAATTTGCTTACTAATTCTATAAAATCATTATCAATAGCCGCTGGGTCGAGCGAACCGAATTGCAAACACGGAAGTTCCGGAATTTGCTCTAAAATATCTTTTACGACTCCGCTGAAAGACGGCTCATACGAGCATATGTCAACACCTGTTAAGCAGATTTCTTTGAAACCTTGCGCCAAAAGTTCTTTGATTTGCTTAATAATCAGCGGCAGCGGCACCGAGCGGTTATATCCGCGGGCATAAGGAATAATGCAATAAGTGCAGCGGTGGTTGCAGCCTTGCTGAATTTGCAAAAAAGCCTTGTGCCGCCCTTCAAAACCGGTAATCATAAAGTCATCGCAGGCTGAATCTTGGGCAATGTCGCCCACCAGTTCTTTGTTGTCTGAACTTGTCAGCAAGGCAATGTGTTTTTCTATTTCCTTTTTTTCTTTATTGCCTAAAACCAAATCGACTTCAGGCAGGGCAGCAAGCTTATCGGCACTGACTTGGGCAGAGCAGCCGGTCACGACTATTTTTGCCAGCGGGTTTTCGCGGCGCAGTTTGCGGATAGCCTGCCGGCACTGCCGTTCCGCTTCTCCCGTAACAGCACAGGTATTGATAACAATCAAATTATCAATATCTTTCAATTTTTCTTTTAAAACTTCGGACTCATACGCATTCAAGCGGCACCCGAATGTAACAACTTCTGCCATATTTTACCTCAATGTTCTAAATGTATACAGAAAAAATAAGGTTTTGGCAATATTTTTTTAATTATATATGTAATCGCGGATTTTTTCGGCGCTTTGCTGCAGCAATGCGTGCTCAGAAGCAGAAAGCTCGGGATATAAAATGCGCTCTATGCCGCTGCTGTTTATAACGGCGGGCAGGGAAAGACATATATCTTTTACGCCTTCTACTTCATTATGGTATGCCGATACGGTTAATATGGAGTTTTCATTATGGGCAATGGCTTTGCAGATTCTAGTTAAACCCGTAGCTATTCCGTAATAGGTTGCGCCTTTTCCGGCAATAATTTTATAGGCGGAGTTGCGGACTTCGCTGTCTATGTGGTTTTTGATTTCTGAATTTAGAGATATTCTGGCTTCGGCGGCGTAGGTTTCCAGCGGCATATTTCCGGCTAAGGCTTCAGACCAAATCAAAACTTCGCTGTCGCCGTGCTCGCCCAAAACATAAGCGTGAATGGATTGCGGCGCTAATTTTAAATGCAAGCCTAAAATGGTGCGGAAACGAGCCGTGTCCAAAATTGTGCCGGAACCTATAACCCGTGAAGCCGGAAGCTTTGATTCTTTAATAAAATAAGAAGTCAGCAAATCAACAGGGTTTGAGGCAATCAAAATCAAAGCATCGGCGGCATATTGGATAATGTTTCGGATTATATCATTAAAAATCGCTGCGTTTTTTTGCAGCAGGTCAAGTCGGCTTTCACCGGAGATTTGGTGTATTCCCGCCGTGATTATAATAATATCGGCGCCTTCCAGCTCGCTGTAAAAGCCAGCTTTGACTCGGCACGAAAAAGTGTGCGGCGTGGCATGCAGAATGTCCAGCGCCTCTGCCTCGGCTTTGTTGCGGTTGATGTCAACCAAAACAATTTCCCGCGCCAAGCCGCTGCAAATTAAAGAATATGCAGCGGTGCTGCCCACCAATCCGCATCCGATTATGCCAATTTTCATATTTTGCCTCCTTATATTTTGTCTAAATACTGCATATATAATGATTTATCCGCAAAAAACAACTGGATTTGTGTATTTTTATGTTTTATCTAATATATTGATTTATCTGTATTTTTTTGAGATATAAACAAATTATTTAGGTAAAAATGAAAATAAT
>CAVEOB010000030.1:0-13068 GCA_963617265.1 Mediterraneibacter gnavus | reverse complement strand
GTGATGAAGCTTTAGTTACTCCAGAAGCTAGCTTTACTGCTGACTTGGGTGCTGATTCTTTAGATACAGTTGAATTGGTAATGGCTTTTGAAGAAGAATTCGGTTGCGAAATTCCTGATAAAGCTGCAGAAAAAATTCTGACTGTGAAAGATGCTATTGATTATCTTTCTAAGAATGCGTAAGTCGTAAGGCTTTGTTTAATTAAACTCGCTTTAGCCTATAACGGAACAGCGAGTTTTTTTATAAAAATAACATGAGGTTTGATATATGAGAAGAGTTGTCGTAACAGGTTTGGGCGTGGTTTCGCCTTTTGGTCGCGGCGTAGACTATAACTGGGAATGCTTGATGGCAGGCAAATCCGCAATCCGTAAAATTGAAAATATAGATTTGAAAGATATTCCGGTTCACATTGCCGGACAAGTGCCGTTTGGTGAAGGCGAGCATGAATTTAATCCGGATACGGTAATGGCTCCGAAAGACCAAAAAAAGGCTGACAAGTTTATATTGTACGGTGTTGCCGCAGCTAATGACGCATTGAAAGATGCAAACTATGAACCAAGCGAATTGAGCGATGAAGAGCAATGCCGTGCCGGCGTGATGATTGGTTCCGGTATCGGCGGATTGAATAATATTTACGAAAATTCAATTTCTTTCCATGAAGTCGGAATTAAACGCATTTCTCCGTTTTTTATTCCATCTTGCTTAATTAACTTAATTTCCGGCACAGTTTCTATTGACCACAAGCTGCTCGGACCGAATCATGCTTGCGTTACTGCTTGCTCTACCGGCACGCACGCCATTGGCGACGCTACCCGCATTATTGCCATGGGCGATGCCGATGTTATGGTTGCCGGCGGCGCCGAATCTGCTGTAAACGTTTTGGGGTTGGCTGGCTTTTCACGTATGCATGCCGTAACAGCCGAATTTAATGACGAGCCGGAAAAAGCTTCCCGTCCATGGGATAAGAACCGCAGCGGTTTTGTAATGGGCGAGGGTGCAGGTGTGCTTGTTCTAGAAGAATTGGAACATGCTAAAGCCCGCGGCGCGCATATTTATGCCGAAGTTGTCGGCTATGGCATGAGCGGCGACGCTCACCATATGACAGCGCCTTGTCCGGACGGCGACGGTGCTTACCGCGCAATGAAAATGTCTGCAGATCATGCTAAAGAACATGGCGTTGAGCTGGAAGACATCAACTATATCAATGCGCACGGCACATCTACTCCGCTGGGCGATTTAGGCGAAGCTCAAGCTGTTAGACGTTTGTTCGGCGATAAATTAAGCTGCACATCTATGTCTTCAACCAAATCTTCTATCGGTCACTTGCTGGGTGCTGCTGGTGCAGTTGAGGCTGTTTATACCATCAAAGCCATTGTCGAGCAGACTTGCCCTGCTACTTTGAATTTGGATGAGCCTGCCGATGAAGTTAAAGATATGGATTTGGTGCCTTTAAAGCCTAAGAAAAAGACCATTAAAGCTGCTATGTCCAACTCTTTTGGTTTTGGCGGAACAAACTCGTCTTTAATCTTCAAAAAATTTGAAGACTAGAGATTTTCCAAGGAATTAGAAAATGAAAAAGCTGTTGTTGTTACTTCTGTTTATAGGCTGTGCGGCGGCAGCTTTTTTGTTTGACTATTTTGTAAATTTACCGCAGCCGGTTGAAACAGAAGTTCTGTTTTTGGTGCATAAAGGCGATTCACTAAATAAAATAGCGCAGTCGCTGGAAGAGCAAAAGCTGATAAATAATAAATATTTATTTATTTTATATTCTAAAATCAAAAAGATATATCCTCAAGTTAAAGCAGGAGAATATCTTATTGATAAAAATGTTTCTATTGTGCAGATTGCCGAAAAATTAAAATCAGGAAAAGTTTATTTGCGTAAAATTACTTTTCCTGAAGGGCTGACTTCAGTAGAAATTGCCGGTTTGCTGCAAAATGACGAGTTTTTAGCCAAAGAAGATTTTGATATTCCGCAAGAAGGAAGTATTTTGCCTGAAACATACACTTTTATCCGAGGTGACAGTCCTAAAAAAGTGCTGGCTCAAGCGCAAAAATCTATGTCAGAAGTCTTGGAGCAGGCGTGGAACGAACGCGCTGAAAATCTGCCTCTGAAATCAAAAGATGAATTGCTTGTTTTGGCGTCGATTGTCGAAAAAGAAACCGGTATCGGTATGGAGCGTGCCCAAGTTGCTTCTGTGTTTGTCAATCGTTTGCGTTTGGGAATGTTGCTGCAGACCGATCCGACGGTAATTTATGCTGTGACCAACGGGCAAGAGAGCTTGAACCGTCCGTTAACTCGCAATGATTTAGGGATTGATAGCCTGTATAACACTTACAAATATGCCGGTTTGCCGCCAACGCCGATTTGCAATCCTGGCAAAGACGCAATTTTTGCCGCCGCGCATCCGGCAGAAACCAATTATCTGTATTTTGTGGCGTCTGGCACCGGTGGACACAATTTTGCCGCTACACTTTCTGAACACAACGAAAATGTGCGCAAATGGCGTGAATTGAATAAATAAAACTGGACAAAATTAAAATAAACTGTTATTCTAGCCTTATATAAATCAAGGATAAAATTGATGAGTGTATTGGCAGAAAATTTGAAAACGGAAAAAACAGAGAATCTTGCGGCGGGAAGATATGTTGAATCTCCGTTAGGGTTTGGTATTGGAGTTCGAGATGAAAGCGCGCCGAACCATTGGAAAGAAGTGACCGGTATTTCTTTTGCCGATAAAAAAACAATTTTTATTCTTCCCGGCAGCGGTACCAACAGCGCCGAAACAGCTAACGGAATGTGCAAAATCGTGCAGAATATGCTGCCGGAAGACCAGCAGCATAATTTTCAAATTTGTTCAATGTATTATGCTAATTCCAATACTTCGCGGCTTCCGGCTGTAGTCCGCGCGCAGGCATTGCTGGATGACTACCTTATCCCGCTGGTGTCCGAAAAAGATGAAAACGGCGATTTGCATCGAATTTCCGCCTCTAAAGCCGCGCATAATTTGCGCAATTTGCTGATTGTTACGCATTGCTATGGCGGCTGTATTTTGCAGGAAATTGACAAGCATTTGAATTATGTAATGGAAGATTTAGGCTATTTGACCGATGAACGTAAGTTTATTCAAAAGCAGCTGATAGCCGTTCAGCATAACTGCATAGATAGAGATTTAGGTAAAACAGATTTGCATTTCACCAACTTTATCCGTCTTAGTTCATCCGACGAAGAGACCAGCGTTCAAGAAACAAAATTGGGCACGTTTTATCACTATATAAAAGCTTATGAACCGGCAAAAAATGATGTGTTATATCTGAATTTGGCTGATAACACACAAGTTTTGTTGGTTGAGGGCGTAACCAAGCTGGGTGTCAGTGATCATAACGGCGGTTATTGGAAAAACGCTGTGTACAAAACCCAAGCCGGTAAAAAAGAAGAACAGCTGTTTAAAGCTATTTTTCAAGAGGCGGCGGCTTCCGGCTATTTAATTGAAAACGCCGGACAGATTGTCTATAATGCCTTGCAGCATCAGCCGCAGCAAAGCGAATTGATGGCGGAAGCCACTGCTAAAGGTGAAATTTATAAGGGCGGTTTTGACGAGTTTGTCCAAACTTTGCAGGCAGAATATAAAGAAGCAGAACAGCATCTTGCCGATGAAAACTTTTCAGCCGAAAGTTTATCTAAAGAAACGCTGCTTATGGAAGATAAAGAAAATAACTTTTTGCTGGATAAGGCTTTTCAGCTAAAACGCCGTAAGGCGGCGGAAAATATTGCTGCGGCAATGTTTGCAAAGCTGCCTAAATTGCAACCCAGCAAATTTGAATATGAACGATATATGCCGTATCCGCGAAGCCAAAATGAAGAAGATGCGCTGGCAAAATCTTCTAAATGGGCGCAGTGTGCCATTAAAATAAATTCAGCCGCCATGCTGAAGGTGCTGCTGCCAAATTTGAAAATTGAAAGGTTTAGAAGACTGAATTTTGAAAATGCTTCGGCGGCGGTTATGAACATTGCCGTGCAGGAAATTCTGAAAAAAGAAAATCCTCCGATTTTGGATCGTCAGGAATATTTCAGCCAAGCCTTTACCAATATTTACGCGCGGGTGGAAAAACTGCCGGAAAGCGCTGAACGTGCGGCTATGCTGAAAATCCTGAATCAAAGAGTTCTCGCACCAGCAAACGGAATACAGAGACCAATGTCTTATTATATGCTGGAAAAAATGCAAACTTTTGCTCAGGAACAAAATGTTGACGGATTGCAAAAAGTTTTGCAAAATTGTGATGAGTTGCAAAACACGCTTAAAAGCCGCAGTTCAATAATTAAAGATGTTAATATGCGTTAAACGAGGTTGATATGTCGGAACAGAAAGAAAAAGAATTTACGTTTTTTATGGGAATCCGCGATTTAAATGCCCCTAATCATTGGCGCGGAGCTTCTAAAAATTATTCTTTTTTAGGACACAAAACAATTCTGATTCTCCCTGGAAGTGCAACTCATTCCGCCGCAGCCGCCAATGGTATGTGCAAAGTGGCAGAACGAGCTTTGCCGGAAGAAATCCGTAAAAATGTCGACATCTGCTCTTTATATTATCCGCAAAAAACCAGCGAGCGCACCGGCAGCGTTGAACGGGCTTTGACTTTGCTCGATAAATATATTATGCCGCTTGTTTCTAAAAAAGATAAAAATGGCGATTTGGTTAAAATTTCTGCGGATAAAGCGGCGAAAAACCTGCGTAATCTCACAGTGTTTACTCATTGTTACGGTTCGTATATGATTGAGGCGATAGATATCAAATTGGCAAGCGACTTGCAGAATTTGGGCTATAACAAGCAAGAATGTGAAAATATCCAGCGCCAGTTATTTGTGGTTCATCATAATGACATCAGCAATTTGCTGGGCGTGGTCAATATGAAATCCACCAATTTATACCGCATTACTCAAGCCGATGAACGCCGTAACTTGTGCCGTTATAAAAGCGATAGTTTTCAATATTATGCGCAAACAGAACAGCTGGGCGAAGATGAAGCCTTGTATGTTAAGGTTGGCAAAAATGAAAGAGCTTTGCTGATAAAACAAATTACCAAAGAAGGAGAAGACGAACACAACGGCGCTTATTGGCATGACGACAAAAAGTCGGAAGGCGGAGAAAAAGAACATGAGTTGTTTGAGGCGATTTTTAGCGAGGCGGTTCGTTCCAACTATCCTTTGGATAATATAGAAGAGCTGGTGCGCCAGCTGACTCACCGTCAGCCGTTTCTGAAAGATGAATTTACCGACCCGATGACTTACGGCAAAGAATTCGGCGATGAATATATGCAGTATCATCAAAACATTGTGCGGCAGGTAAAGGCGCTGCGCGAAAAACAAGAGGCGGATAACTTAAAGGAAAAAGAAGTTAAAACTTTGTCTCCTGAAGTTCTTCTGTATATGGATGAAAATGATAAAATGCTGCTGGATTATGCTGTGGAAAACAACAACTTGCCGCAGACCAAAATTTTATGGAATGCCGTGCGCAAGCAGCTGCCTAAAAAAGAAGTGCTGATGAAGGCGGATTTCGAGGATTTGGGACAAAACTACGGCGCTGCCTATAATCGAAACCATATCTATTTGCAATATATGCTGGATGAGGGTAAGCCGGAAATGTTTGCTGCTTTGGCAAAAGGCGCCGATTGCTTAACTCAGCTTGAATATTCCAATGCCGATGATAAAACTTTGCTGGAAGTCTCTAAAGTTTACGCCGGACTGCCTGCAAATACCGGACAGCTGGATAGACTGCAGTATTATAAGCTGTTGGCATATATGTATGCCCGCGTAGAAACAATGGAGCCAAGCCAAGACCGAACGGACGTGCTTAAACAGCTGGAAACAAAGGTGTTTACCAAAGCCAACGCCAAAGACAGCGCTGTCAAATATAAAGTAAAATCTTATTCCTCACGCTATGGAGCCGAAGGGTTGCTCAAAAAATGCGAACAGCTGTGGAGTGAAAAGCCGTTACTTCAAAATAGTGAAGAACTGCACAAATAAATACACGCTGAAAGCCGCCATTAAACCGGCGCAAACATCGTCCATCATAACGCCGTAAGCATTTTTCATTTTGCTGTCAAACCATTTAACCGGTCCCATTTTGCAAATGTCAAAAAAGCGGAAAGCGGCAAATCCAGCCAAATATATCCACAAATTCTCTGTGCTGTGATAAAGCTGATTGCAAACAAAACTAAAAGCCAAAAGCTGACCGACAACTTCGTCAATCACAACTTTCCCAGGGTCTTTTTCTTCTTGGTCGCGAATAATAACGTCGGTAGCCAGCACTCCGGCGACAAAGCAAATGATTGCCGCCGTCAGAATGCCGTAGATTCCTGTGTAATACGCCAAAACAAAAGCAAGCGGCAATGTGCCGAACGAACCGACTGTTCCTGGGGCTTTAGGGGATAATCCCAAACCAAAATAAGTTGCGGTGATTTCTGCTATTTTGTTGGCGGTTGACATTTTATTCTCCTTAAAAAATTTTTTTACCTATTATCTATTTAGCCTATGTTTAGGCTGTTGACAATCAGATAACAATTTTTTACACAGTTACGCTTTTTAGCAAAACGTATATCTGTTTTTAATTTATGATTTTTCAACAACGCTGCAAAAAGTGCTTTACATTTATAAAAAGTGTGCTATAAGAGTTGACAACAATAAAGAATTATAAGAGTGGAGCTGAAAAGCCCCGCTTTTTTGTTAAAGGAAAATATATGCAAAAACACTATTTACAGGACTTGATTGAACCCGTGGTGGAAAAAGCCGGTTTTGAGCTGGTGCGCGTAATGACTATCGGTCAGGCGAATCCCACACTGCAGGTGATGATTGATGTTGCCGATCATTCGCGCGATTTGACTGTTGACGACTGCGCCGAGGTCAGTCGTAAGCTTTCGGACATTTTAGATGAAAAAGATCCGATAAAAGAAAAATATTCGCTGGAAGTCAGCTCTCCGGGGCTGGACAGACCATTGACTAAGTCTGAGCATTTTCAGCGTTTTTGCAATTATGTGATTAAGGTTGAAACCGCCGAAAAGGTGGAAAACCGCAAACGTTTCAAAGGTATGCTTTTGCGTGCCGATGACAAAGAAATTGTTATGGATATGGACGGTGTTGAATATACCATTCCCTATGACGCCATGACTAAAGCCAAATTGGTTCTGACTGATGAACTTTGGGAAGAATATCAGGCAGCTCACGAAGCTGTTGAACTTTAATTTTTTTGATGAGGAAAAAATGGAAAATTTTGAAAATATGCCGAGACCTGAAATCGTGTTAGTGGCTGACACGGTTGCTAGAGAAAAAAATATTGACAGAGAAGATGTTTTTGTGGCAATGGAAGTTGCTATTCAAAAAGCCGGACGTACTAAATACGGCTTTGAACATGATATCCGCGCGACGATTGACCGCAAAACCGGCGCTATTTCTTTGGCTCGCTATCGTGAAGTTGTGCCTGATGACGCTATTATTGAAAACGAGGCTGCTCAAATTACTTTGAAAGACGCTAAATGCTATGACAAAAAGCTGAAAGTTGGCGATTTTATTATTGACCAGCTTCCGCCGATTGATTTTGGACGTATTGCCGCCCAAACCGCTAAACAGGTTATTATGCAAAAAGTACGCGAAGCCGAACGCAACAAGCAGTTTGAAGAATATAAAGAAAAAATCGGCACCATTATCAATGGTACGGTTAAAAGAGTTGAGTTTGGCAATGTTGTTTTGGATATTGGTAAAACGGAAGCTGTTTTGCGTCATGATGAGATTATTCCAAGAGAAAAATTCAAAAACGGCGACCGTGTGCGCGCTTACGTTTTAGACGTACGCCGCGAAGTTAAAGGACCGCAGATTTTCTTGTCTCGTACTTGTCCTGAATTTATGGCAAAGCTGTTCACACAGGAAGTGCCGGAAATTTATGATGGTATCGTGCAAATTATGGGCGTTGCCCGCGACCCTGGCTCCAAGGCTAAAATCGCTGTCCGCGCAACCGATAAAACCATTGATCCGGTCGGCGCTTGCGTTGGCTTGCGCGGTATCCGCGTTCAAGCGGTGGTAACCGAATTGCAGGGCGAAAAAATTGATATTGTTCCATATTCTGAAGACAAGGCTCAATATATTGTTAGCGCTTTGGCTCCGGCAGAAGTTACCAAAGTGGTTCTTGATGAAGAAAACAACCGCATTGAAGCTGTTGTTCCGGAAGAACAGTTCTCTTTGGCTATTGGTCGCCGCGGTCAAAATGTTAAATTGGCTTCTCAGCTTTTGGGTGCAGACATTGACGTATTGACCGAAGAGCAGGAGCATGAACGCCGCGCTAATGAAAACAAAGTTCGTCTGCAGCGCTTTATGGAAGCCTTGGACGTTGACGATATGATTGCCCACTTGCTGGTCGCTGAAGGCTTTTCGACTATTGATGAAATCGCTATGGTTGACCTTAAAGAATTGGCAGATATTGAAGGCTTTGACGAAGATGTTGCTGCCGAATTGCAAAACCGCGCTAAAGAATATATTGCTAGACGCAACGCTGAATTTGCCGAAAAGAGCAAGTCTTTGAAAATTGATGAAAGCTTGAAACAAGTTAAAGGCTTGGATCAGGATATGATTATTGCTTTGGCTGAAAAAGGCGTTAAAAATATTGATGATTTGGCTGATTTGGCTGCTGACGAGCTGCGCGATATGCTGGGCGAAAATGCTTTGTCAGAAGTTGAAGCCAACGACATCATTATGTCGGCTCGCGAACATTGGTTCAAAGACGAAAACAGCGAAAATAAAGAATAGTTTTTGCTGAAAGGAAATTGCAATGGCTAAAGAGTTGGAAACAAGAAAATGCGTGATAAGCGGAGAAGTCCTGAACAAGGAAAATCTGCTGCGTTTTGTGACTTTGAAAGATGGTACGATGCTGCCGGATTTCAACAAAAAAATTGACGGTCACGGTTTTTATGTTTCCAACTCTAAAAAGCTGCTGCAAAGCCTTGTTGAAAAACACCCGTTTAACAAAATTCTGCATAAAAAGGTGGAATATGCGCCGAATATGCCGGAAATTGTTGAAGGAATTTTAACCAAAAAAGGTTTAAACGCACTAAATTTGGCGCGTAAAGCCGGCGATTTGGTTTTAGGATTTGAAAAAGTAAAAGAATTGATTATAAAGGGTAGGGCAGCCTTTGTGGTGGAAGCAACGGACGCCGGCGCAGACGGCAGGCAGAAAATCGCAGAATTGTCCGCAGATTTAGAAAAGTTTACATTGTATGATACCGCTACTTTGAGTTCGGCGTTTGATCGTGAAAACACAGTCTATCTGGCGGTGAAAAAAAGCAAAATGAGCGATATGGTCAGATTGGCTTTGAAACGGTATCAAACATATTTGGATATATAATTGGAGTATTGACTAGATGACAGAAGAAAGTGCAAAGGGCAAATTAACATTGTCAGGAAAATCGACCCTCACTTTGAAAAATCTTAATAAATCACCGACCGCTGACGGTAAAAAAGTGGTGCAGGTTGAAGTACGCAAAAAAAGAGTAATTAACCAAACGGCTCAGGTTGCTCCTAAAAAAGAAATTGACGAGGCAACTGCGCAAAAATTAAAGCTGTTGGCAGAAGCTAAAGAGCATGATGCTAAACGCAAGCAGGAAGAAGAAGTCCGCAACGCTCAGCGGCAGAAACTGCAGGAAGAACGTGCCAAAGCTCAGCAGGAAAAAGAAGATGCCGAAAAGGCTAAAGCTCAGGCTGAATCCGATGCTAAAGCTGCGGCTGAAAAAGCTAAAAAAGCAGCTGAAGAGGCTAAAAAACAGGCTCAGCCGGAAAAAGCAGCTCCTAAAACCGCACCTAAAAATGAAGGTGTTGAACATCGTTTGAAAAAGTCTAAAGAAGATTATGACGACGAAGACGATGATGAGGAAAATTATCACAAAAAAGGCAAAAAGTCGGCGGTGGTTGAAAAGCATGTTATGACCCGCGAAGAAACCTTTGAACAGGAACGCAAAAAAATTCAAAAACGCAGCTTTGAACCGCAGCGCCGCAATAATAAAATCAACATCAACGCTTATATGAACAGCGATGATGACGATGATTACGGCTATGGAGCTCCGCGCCGCCACTTCAAGAAAAAACAGCCTAAGCCGGTGCAGGTGCAGGCTCCGCAGGAAAAAATCATCAAAGAAGTGATTATTCCGGAAACCATCACGGTGCAGGAACTGGCTAACCGTATGGCCGAAAAGAGCGCCGATGTGATTAAACGCTTGATGTCTTTGGGCGTTATGGCGACTATCAATCAGGCTATTGATGCCGACACAGCGCAAATTGTGGTAGAAGATATGGGACACAAGTTTAAGCGTGTGGCCGACAGCGATGTGGAAGAAGGCTTGACCGGTCCTGCCGATACGGAAGCCGATTTGAAGCCGCGCGCGCCGATTGTGACGGTTATGGGACACGTTGACCATGGTAAAACCTCGCTGCTGGACGCTTTGCGCGAAACTAACGTGGCTGCTAAAGAGGCCGGCGGTATTACTCAGCACATCGGTGCTTATCAAATTAAAGTTGCCAACGGTCAAAAGATTACCTTTATTGATACTCCGGGACACGAAGCGTTCTCTGAAATGCGCGCCCGCGGTGCTAAAGTGACGGATATTGTGGTTTTGGTTGTTGCTGCTAATGACGGTATCATGCCGCAAACCGTGGAAGCTATCCGCCATGCTCAAGCCGCGGAAGTTCCTATTGTAGTGGCAATTAACAAGATTGACTTGCCTGGCGCTGATCCGCTGCGGGTTAAGACTGAACTGCTGCAATACGGCATCGGCGTTGAAGAAATGGGCGGCGAGTGCCTGTGCGCAGAAGTTTCGGCTAAAAAGCGCATCAATATTGATAAATTGGTTGAGGCAATTTTGTTGCAGGCGGAAATGCTTGATTTGAAAGCCAATCCGAACCATGCTGCTGAAGGTGCGGTTATTGAAGCCAAAATGGAAAAAGGACGCGGCAGCGTGGCAACAGTTTTGGTACAGCGCGGAACTTTGCATGTGGGCGATATCTTGATTGCCGGTAAAGAATGGGGACGCGTGCGCGCTATGTTTAACGAACACGGACGCAAAGTCAGCGAAGCCGAGCCGGCTACTCCGGTAGAGGTTTTGGGCTTGCAGGGCACACCTATGGCCGGTGACACCTTTGTGGTGGTTAAAGATGAAACGCAAGCCAAGGAAGTTACCGGTTACCGTATCCGCAAAGAGCGTGACGCCAAACTGGTTAAGAGCGCTAAATCCGCTATGGAACAGATGATGGATAAGATTAAATCCGGAGAGTCTAAGCACTTGTCTGTGATTATTAAAGCAGACGTTCAAGGTTCTATCGAGGCTTTGGAAGGCACTTTGAAAAAGCTCTCTAATGATGAAGTTTCGGTGCAAATCCTGCACTCGGCTGTCGGTCCAATTTCGGAATCCGATATTACCTTGGCTAAGGCTTCAGATGCGTTTGTTATCGGCTTTAACGTCCGTGCCAATGCTCAGGCCCGCGATATGGCTCACCGCGACGGGGTTGATATTCGTTACTACTCTATTATTTATAATGTGGTTGACGATGTGAAGAAAGCTCTTGAAGGTATGCTGACGCCTGAATTGCGTGAAAAGATTTTGGGCTATGCGCAAATTCGCAGCGTGTTCAATATTACCGGTGTGGGCAAAGTTGCCGGCTGTATGGTTACTGAAGGTATGGTTAAGCGCGGTGCTAAAATCAGATTGCTGCGCGACAATGTGGTAATTCACGACGGCAATCTTGGTCAGCTGAAACGCTATAAAGATGATGTGAAAGAAGTTAAAGAAGGTTATGAATGCGGTATGAGTTTTGAAAACTACAACGACATTCAGGTAAATGATTCTATTGAGTGCTACGAAGTAGAAGAAATTGCTAAAACCCTCTAAAGAAAGGAGTTAAAAATGGCTCATGAGTTATCGCAGCGCCAGCTGCGTGTCGGGCAGGAAATCCGCAAAGTTATTGCCACAGCTTTAGAAAAAGGCGAGGTGCGCAGTCAGGAAATTGCCGAAGCGTTTATTACAATCACGCAAGTGATTATGTCACCGGATTTGAAGTATGCCACAGTTTATTTGATGACCCTGAATGGCAAAAATTTGGGTGTGATTTTGGAACAGCTGAATGCTGAAAAATGGGTGTTCAAAAAGCTGGTTGCCGCAAAATTGAAATTGCGTTTTACTCCGGATATCAATTTCAGAGTAGACGACACATTTGAAGAAGCGGACAGAATCAATAAGCTTATGAATGACCCTAAGGTAAAGGCTGATTTGGCAAAACTCGACTAATGTAGCGCAACGCGCCTAATAGTACAGATAAAGGCAGCTTACGTTCATTCAGAAAATTCATGTACTACTATGTACATTAGGATTTTCTTCAGAACTAGAGTTGCCTTTATCTGTACCATTATTCGCATTGCTTGAGAGAGTATTTATAAATAAAACTTATGGAAATACAAAAGAGATGTCACAATATGTGTCGCTGTCACATATTTCACATGCAGATTTCATTTCGCTCAAGGTAAGTTGACTTAAACATTTTTTATCTTCTCCATTACAAAATTTATCACCATAGTAATATTTATATTTTTTAGTATCATAGGTGTAACCTTTTGATAGTTGAGAATGAAGAGGCTGTACTAAATCTTTGAATAATGACAAACAAATATCTTGAGAAAATCCGTTGCCTACTTCACGATTATTAGAATCTACATGATATCCGCCAATATTTATACTGAAACCTAATTCTTTATTTCTAGAAAAAATGGCAATAATATTTCCATTTGTGTCCCAGATTTTTAGGTCGTTTATTTTTTGCCAGTTAGCAGGTATAGAACCTGAGGCTTGTAACGTTTCTATAAGACCAATTGCCCTTGAATTGGAACTTAAATTTTTTAGGTCATCTAAATGCTCTAAAATATCACTTGTAAGAAATGTATAGTCGTCTAGCATTTTGTTGATTTTCCATTTTTGCATAGCTTTGGAATAACCGGCAATACCGCTGACACTTAATACTCCGATTATGGCCAATACACCTAAC
>CAVEOB010000029.1:10808-20550 GCA_963617265.1 Mediterraneibacter gnavus | reverse complement strand
CAGTTAACCACAGCTAAAACGGTGAATAAAACCATATCAGCTACCAAATTAAATGTGGTGTAACATTTTGAATTTTCTACATCATGTATCAATAACAACGCTAATATATCTATCAAAAACAAACCGGAAAGCAGCTGAACCAAATTGTTGCTGGTAAACATAGTTATCAGCGCCGCTAAATTAAACAGCGTTACGGCTGCAAAAGCGCTTCGGCGCTCTTCATTTCTGAAAATGACGTTATAACCGAGGGTTAAAACAGTTAAAATGAAAAAAGGCTGAATAAATTTGCAGTTATAGGTGTTTGAAACAATGTCAAACATAATATTGCCGCTGGGCGAGCTGTTCCAAATAAAAGAGAAAATTTGCTCATCGGCAGTTTCGTTTTGCATTAAAAAGCGGCTTAATAAAGCTGCTGCAAACAAAAAAATCAGGCACGACAAAACTTTATCGGTTTTTATGCCTGATTTAAAGCAACTGAAAAAGGCGCCAATAATTAACAGAAATACCGTGTCTGCAATCATTTAAGCCTGCTTTGCATTAAGAAATAATCAAATTTTGAACGTTTTTAACCAAACGAACCGGAACAATATATTCACGCTCTACATCGTCGTTGTCAATTTCAACAACTAAAATTTCCGATACGGATTTCAGCGGAGAGCGGGCATCTTTGTCGATGTTATTAAACGCTACGGAGCTTTCTTGCGAGCGATACAGCAGTGCTTTGTCGCTTCCGTCATATATAAAACGAGGATTCTCCGGTCCGCCGGCACGGCTATCCATCATCAACATAATTTCACCTTTAGCGTTTTGGAAAATACTGTATTTTCCTTTTTTGCCGATTTCATTGCTAATAGTCATACATAACCTCTAAAAAACAAAAGTTTTCCTCAAATTTTAAGGAATAGTAACATATAAATCTTAATAAATAAACACCAAATTAAATTTTTTTAACTTTTTTTATTTTTTCTATTGACTTCTGCATTTTTATCTAATATAAGCATACTCGTTAAGCGAGTTCGTAGCTCAGTCGGTAGAGCATTTGACTTTTAATCAAAGGGTCGCGGGTTCGAATCCCACCGAGCTCACCAACAACAAAAAGCCATCTGAAAAGGTGGCTTTTTTTGTTTGTGAAGTATCGAGGGATAAGAAGCCGCGGAAAGCGGGTTTGACTACAAGCGAAAGGCACACGGGAGTGCGCCGGTAGGCAAAGCCTATGAGCGTAGTGAACGAAACAAAGTGAGTAATCCCACCGAGCTCATCGGTAATGAAAAAATATGGTTTATTGATGGGTATTTTTCAGGGGGCTGGGAAAAAGTAAAAGACAAATTCCTTTTGGTATATCCTTAAATGAAATATTGCCAACATAAGGCAGAGATAAACTAGTGGAAAGTAATTGCAACAGGCTGTAACAAAAAAGCTCTCACAAGGAGAGCTTTTTAAATGGTGCTCTGAAGAGGACTTGAACCTCCACGGGAGACCTCCCACATGCACCTGAAGCATGCGCGTCTACCAATTCCGCCACCAGAGCTTGGAACAGCAGAATATATAGACGTTTTTTTGCTGCCTGTCAAGAATTTTTTTGAGGCAGAGCCCTGCAAATTAAAAACAGCGCAAATTGTAAGAATCTGCGCTGTTCAAGGTTATGAAAAAAATTTTACTCACGTTCGCGTTTACTGTGTATGCGCAAAGCTGTGGTGTTGTTAGGCTTTGGTGTATCCGGCGTATCTTTTGTCGGTTCGGATTTTGCTGTAACAACAGGAGCGGCATCGTCTTTTTGAGTATCAGGCTTCGGAGTATCTGACTTTTGAGCAGGGTGTTTGCCTTTAATTCTATCCAGCAAAGCCCCAATACGCTGTTTGAGTTTTTTAGTACCCGAGGTGTTTCCCATTACGCCAAACATACCATAGCCTTGCGGCGAATCGTTTCTAACCATACCTATAACATCTTCTTTGTGAGTTATAACGTGTTGCTGGTGCACGCTGTCGCCATCGGCATAGGTGGTGTATCTGTCGCCTTTAGCGTCTTGTACAAAGCGTCCGGCGTCATTTTGCGAGGCGTTTGATTGCAGTATGCCGTCGTTTTGATATGGAGCGCCGTCAACATAGCCGACTTGGTTATAGATATTGATGTGTCCGTCAATTTGCTGGAAGGCGCGGATAGATTCCGGCGATATATTAACATGACCATCGGCGGTTACGGAATTAGCCAAATTACCGACTTCCTGCTGAGAAATGCCGGTTTCTTGGCTCCAGCCTGCGCCCAAAACTTTGTGGTTGCCGTGAGAAAGCACATCAGGCGAGCCTTGGTTATGCAGAGTCATATTATCAGGAGTTTGCGCACCGGCATCATGCGCCGCCATCAAATAACGATACGGGTCGATATTAGTACCGTGTTCGGTATTGTATTGGTTGATTTCGGCAACTCGTTGCTGCAGCTGATCTTCATGTCCGGCATACCATTTGCCGACTGTTTGCTGTGCACGTTCAGAAACACCTTCTTTATATTGAGTTTCCACGCGGTCGGTTACCTCTTTTTGCCCGACAACTTCTTTATGTTGAAACAGTTCGCTGTTGGGATGAGCTTTATTCCAAGCATCTATTGCCACGTTGGCAGTCAAACGTCCGCTATAGGCGCCGGCGGCATTGCTGATAGCCTGCAAAGCAGCCCAGCCGACGGATTCAACTTTGCCTAGACCTGCTTTGCGGGAATCGCCGTAGTTGGAAATAACGCCGTTAGCTGTTCCGATTGCCAAAGCTCCCAAGCCAAGTGCTTGCGCTACCCCAGGGTTGCCGGAGGCGGCAAATCCCAAAGCAGCGGCGCCAAGCGCGGTTGTGGTCACTGTCATAGCCAATTTGCGGTTTTTGAGCATTGCCATAAAGCCGGCAGGTTTGCCTTCTTTCTTTTGCTGTTTGCGCCAGCTGCGGATTTGTTTTATTGTCATGCCGACGGCGAGGGCGGAACCTATTGCCATACCGGCGACTTTGTTTAATCCCATGGTGCTGGCTGTCAAAGAAGCATCTGCCGCCGCCATGGTGCCGAGAGTGGTGATACCGGCGGAGACTATAAAGGCAGAGGCAAATCCTTTGACCGAGCGTTTTAACATTTCAATGCGTGCAGATTTTTTGCTTACATTGTTTTGAGTACGGTCTTTAGAACGTTTGTCAATGTCTTGAAGCGGAGTGAAGACAGACATTACAACCGGTTTGCCGCGTCCGTTGTCGTTTGCCAGCGTATATTCCTTATCTGCCGATAAATCCGGTCGGCTCAAACTTGCCGCCAAAGCGTTGGCATAGCCGGCAGTTGCATTTACGGCGTTGTCCACTCCGGCTTCATAACCTACAGGGCTGATTGCCATAGGCTTTTCGGCATTAGTCAAGTCGGCGACAAATTGGTTTAAGAATTTTTTATCGGTAAATTGTTTAGGGTGTTCCACACCGGTTTGCACGGCTTTATCTGCCACATGCAGGGCGTATAATGTTTCCGGCAGCTGCTGCGACAGTTCTTGCTGCAGGCTTTTAGCGTCAAATTTAGTGTTGGTGCCGATATTTTCAAGCAAAATATGCTGTTTGGCAAGGCGGATAGAGGTGTCTAGCTTGCCGCCCTCAATCACTTTTGCGCCAGCGGTATAAACATCGCTTTGCTTGCCGTCTTTATCAATAAATTGCGGCTCGACATTGCCTTGACCGTCCAAAAACTTAAAGTTGCTGACCAGTTTGGCAGTATCTTCATCAATTTCAACACCGCTCAGCTGCTTGTTCAGTTCTTCATAGCGCTTTTGCAGTTTGTCAGCGTCATTTGCCGTAACATCTTGAATGTTATATTCTTGGCGGTATTGACCATAAATTTCGCGGAGCTTATATTCGCCCTGACGGATTTGCTGAGCCATCGGACCGCCGTCGCGTGGACTGCGCCAATTCTTGTCCAGGGCGTCATACATTTTGACATAGCCTTCATAAACATCGGCAATGTTGGTTGTATCAGCAAAATAGAGGTCGTCAAAAGTATGATCATTTTTTGCCAGCATGGTGGTAAGCTGTTCCATACGCGTGCTGACTTTGTCTTTTTTAGCAGTCAATTCCTGCTTTTTAGCATCATCTTTTTCTTGAGCAATTTTAGCATCGAGTCCGGTGTAGGCTTTAGCCAGCGCTGCTGGCGGAATAAGGGCGAACAGTTCATTATTGCTCAGTATTCTGTCGGTGACTTTATCTTCAAATTCAGCTAATTGCTTTTGCGACATTTTAGGCAGTTTGTCGTTTAAGAAATTGATGTTATTTCTTACTTGTTCTTCCGGCAGTTTGGAGGTTTTATTCCATTCTTCATCGTTAATAACCTCCATTTCTCGGAGCACGTCTACTTTTACCATATCTAAAAGGCGTTCGTTTTCATCGGAGTTGAAACTGCGGATACGGGCGTCTTCTTCCAGTGCTGGCTGAGGTTCTGTCTTTTCCTGCTCATGCGGCGGCATCGGCGGCACAACGGTTGGCGTCGGAGTTTCATCTTTGGTGTTTTGTTTAGTATTGTCGGCAGGGTCTAAACTTACTTCCAAAGGAGTTTGGTCATTAGTGTTTTGCGGTGCAGGCTGTATTTTTTCTTCTGCCTCTTTATACATTTTTCTAAAATCATCATCAACAAGGTATTGCTCATTGCCGTAAAACATTTTTTCTTGGTCTTGATTGTCTAAAAAGCGTCCAAGCTGCTGTTCGATAGTTTCTCTTTCTTCAGGAGTTTTGTCGGCAAGATAATCTTCTTTAAATTTTAAGAAATCGTCAAAATCTTCTTGCTTCGGCTCATATCTGTATTCATCGGCAAGTTCATGAAAAGAGTCATAGACATCTTCGGCATTTTCAGCCGGAGCAGGGGCTGACGGTATATTTTCAGCTGGAGCAGGGGCTGACGATATATTTTCAGCTTGCTCGGTTTTGTCAGCGGGTTTATCGGTGTTTTCGGCAAGAGAGCTCGAATCATCGCTGCGGTTTTGAAATTGCGCGAACATTTCCTCAATTTCATAGTCTTGCAGACTGTTTATATCGCGGTGCCAGTTGTTTTTTACAAAATCCTGAAATTCCGGATTTTCTTTGATATCATCAAATCTATTTTTAGACATAGCTCACTCCTGCTTTAGTTATTTCTTCTCATAATATCCTATTTTGTCTAAAAGTGCAACACTTTTTAGACAATTTACTTTTATACAGTTTATCATTAAAGCTTTAAGATATTCTAAAGAATCGTGGTTAGCGTTCGTAGTAGGCTTCACGGGTTAGAGCTGGGGCAGGAGTTATGTTTTTAATGAAAATCGCCATCACGTTAAAATCTTTTTGCATTTCCAGCGAATAAGCACGGTTAAGGCGCAAAATTACCTCTTCTTTATTATCATAGCCGAGCAGTTGCGGAGTTAAGCAATCTACCATATTGCTGAAGTTGTCAAATACGGCAGTGCCAAGCACCAAACATTCCATTCGTTCGCGCGGATTATTGATATTTTCGTATTCTATGACATCACCGATTTTCAGGTTTTGACGTTTTTTATCAAACAGGCGCATATCAACACGGCGTCCGGCTTTTATTTTGTTAAACGAAAATTCGCTTAAATCCATTTTATATTGCATATTCAATCCCTTCTTATTCAAAAGTAATAATAGGGGGATTTTTATTTAAAAGCAAGTTTTTTGTCATATTTTTCTGTCGGATACTTTTGCTTGGCTTTTTCTTTGCGGTAGAGTATATTAAAAAATATGAAGAAGTTATTAGTTATATTGATGTTGTTGCTTGGCGGCTGCCGAACGGTGGAAGTTCCGCTCGATTTTGTTTATAAAATTGTGGAAACCCGAGATTTTGATTCGGCAAGCTGGCAAAAAATCAGCAATCCGCAGGCGCCTTATAAAATATATATTGAAGGAGACGGCTATGCCTTTAATGCCCGTGGTTATCCGTCGTCTGACCCGACGCCTCACGGTACGTTGGTTCGTGAGCTGGCTTTCGGCGATCCAAATCCCAATGTGATATATTTGGCTCGTCCGTGCCAATATGTTGCCGGTCGGATATGTGCTCAGCGCCATTGGAGCACAGCGCGTTTTTCTCCCGAGGTTATAAACTCCGAATTTGAGGCTGTGCAGCAGATAGCCGGAGAAAAACCAGTGATTTTGATAGGATTTTCCGGCGGTGCGCAGGTTGCCGGACTGATTGCCGTCGCCAAACCGGGGCTGAATGTAAAAAAAATTATCACAATCGGCGGTAATTTAGATCACACGCGTTGGACGGAGTATCATCAGGTTATACCGCTGAGCGAATCTATGAATTTGGAAAGTTACCGCCAGCAGTTTATGCAAATTCCGCAACATCATTATGTCGGGGCAAAAGATAAGGTTATACCGCCGGAGCTGGTGAAAAATTTTGTCGGAGACGACAAACTGGTAACCGTGGTGCCGAATGCGTCGCATAATTCCGGCTGGCAGGAGATTTTTCCGCTGATATGGCAAGAAAAATAGCTGAGTTTCCTCAGCTGTTTTTCAGATTGCAATGAGTTGACCGTTAGTTAAAGATAAAACCAAGGGTGCAATGTTTTTGTACACATTGGCAAGTTATAGCCGCTTCTGCGGGAGACATAGGTTTATCTGAAGCATTTTTAATTGTAAGGTTTCTATCTGATATTGCGGCATTATCCGGTAAAATGGCAATATCTGCTGCATTTGAACGGATATTATCGGTTGATAGGGGGTTATCAGCTCTTCCTATAAAAATGCGCAAAAAAGATGAATTTTTACCCCCCCAGTCTTGAGAGGCTAAATTCATGCAGGCGTCTTTAGGTACTTCGTTATAAACAATAGCATAAGCAGAACCACCGGTGCCAGCAACAATTTGTATATCGCCGTTGAACGGGTTTTGCAGTGTTCCGGCTTTGGCGTCAACAATAGCTTCAGCCGGTATAGCTCCGAATTTGATGGCGGTTTTATTATTTAAACCGCTGAAAGAAGAGGCTTCGGCTCCGACTGTAGATAGTTTTGCGGCGATAGCGTTAATTTGCTCTTGGGCTTGCATTATTTTTTGATGTGCCAGCATTTTAGAAAAACCAGCGATACCGCCAACGCTCAGCACACCAATAATTGCCAGCACACCAAGCATTTCAATCATGCTTCGCCCAGAGGAAACCGCGTGTAGCGGCGCATCTAAAGCAGTTTTACGCTGTCTCAAAAAATTCATGTACCTCAAATGTACACTAGGATTTTTTTCGCAGCTAGAAACCTCTTTATCTATACCATTCTCCGCAGTTTCAATGAGTTTTGAGGTGTATTGACGCACAACATTCAAACCCTTTGTGAATATGGAAATTTTATTTTTAGATTCTTGATGTAATAATTTATAGTTCATAATATCCTCCGTTTTCCTTATTTTTTAACATGAATATATACTGACGTCAAGAATTGTTATTTGTTGCATATTTTTAGCTAACCCTATGCTTATTTTCTGCTTTACCTTTTTTATAAAATGTGTATAATTTTATCTATATCTCACTATAAATTTAGGAGAAAAATTATGACCGAGATTATTTATTATCACTTTAAAAAGAACTATGTTTGGCTGGTGTTGAATGTTTTAGCGTTGGCGCTGCTTTGTTCCTGCCTGTTTTGCAGTTTATCCTATGCTTTTTGGTGGGAATTCCAGCTTTTGTTCGTGGTGTTGCTCTTTTCTCTTTTAATTTGGGTTTATAAATACGGTACTAAGCAGGTTATGGCTGTGATTACTGATGATACTATTAAGATTGATCACAGCAATTCGGTTGCGTGGAAAGATATTGAAACCGGCGAAGAGCGTATGGTGAAATGCTGCGGTAAAGAACGCCGTGTTATTGTACTACTGCCTAAGAAAGGCATTGATTATAAATATAGCTTTTTACAAAAACATAATGGTGATTTTACAGCTTTTTGCCTGCCTCTTTATGGACTTTTGACACCGGAAGATGAAGAAAAAGTATTTCGAATCGTGGCAAGTAAAGTCGGCTTGAAAGCTTTATAAGCAATGCGCAAAGACTTTTATGTTTTCCGCCACGGCGAAACTGAATTTAATGTTCAGCATCGCCAGCAAGGTTCAGGCATTGATATGGAATTGACTGCCAAAGGCAAGGCGCAGGCTTTGGCTTTGGCAGCTAAGCTAGAGCCATATCATTTAGAAACAATTTTCAGCAGTCCACTTAAACGCGCCTTGCAAACCGCTCAAACAGCTGCTGATTTTTGCGCCTGTCCGGTTGTTATTAAAGATGATTTGCGCGAATGTTTTTACGGCGATGCCGAAGGATTGCTGCAATCGGAACTTGCGGTGAAATATCCGGAAGTTTATCAAAATTGGGGCAATCCCGAAGTGTGGGATATTTCCTATCCGAATGGTGAAAGCAAAAAAGCAGCGTTAGAGCGGGTGCGGCGGCAAATAGAAAAGCTGCTGCAGGAGCCGTGCACTGTTTGCGGCGTTGCGATTCACGGCGGCACAATGGGCAGTCTTTTAAACTATCTGCATTATGATTTTGCCAAAATAGAAAATTGTGCGGTTTTTCATTTAATATATAATGATGGAAAATGGCAGATGGATGGAGATTTGTTTTGAGTATTTAGGCGGTTTTATACCGCCTTTTTTGTTGGATTTTTACCTTAAAATATGCTAATCTAGGACTATATTATTTACAAAGGAGGCTAAAATGACCAAACCTGTTGTTGTTGGAATCGGCGAACTCTTGTGGGATATGCTGCCGGAAGGCAAGCGTGCCGGCGGAGCGCCGATTAACTTTGTGTATAATGCCACCCAGCTTGGAGCGGACGGATACGCAGTCAGTGCCGTCGGCAAAGACGCATTGGGAGATGAAATAATCCAAGAACTGGAAAAAAGCCATATTCATCATATTTTAGAGCGCAACGATTATCCTACCAGCGTGGTTGAAGTGGTTCTCAACAACGGCATTCCGGCGTATACGATTGTTGAAGGTGTTGCTTGGGATCATTTGAAAGTTACACCGCAAGAAATTTCTGTTATAGAAAAGGCGGACGCTTTATGTTTCGGTACTTTGGCGCTGCGTTCTCCGCAAACCAAGGCTTCGGTTCTAACTCTTTTGAAACACGCGCCGCAAAAAGCATTTAAGCTGTTTGACGTTAACTTACGCAGCAATTATTTTTCTAAAGAGCTGATTGACGAGCTTTTGAAAGAAGCCAATGTCTTTAAAATCAATGATGAAGAAATGGTGAAAGTACAGGCATTGTTCGGCCTGAATTTGTCTGATGAAGAGGTTTGTCATTGGTTTATCAAAAAATATGATTTGCGCTATTTAATTTTTACAGCCGGAGAAAAATACAGCATTGTTTATTCGGCTGACGGTGAAAAATCATATTTGGATACTCCAAAAGTAAAAGTTACCGACACGGTCGGAGCAGGGGATTCTTTCTCGGCTGGCTTTATTATGGGGCTTTTGAGCGGAAAATCTATGCGTGATGCCCACAAACAAGCCGTGGCAACCGCGGCTTTTGTCTGCACCAAGAGCGGTGCTTGGCCAAAATATGAATAACATCTAACAAAGGAGAAAAGCTATGACTAAAAAGGAATTGTTAAAAAAATTGATACCGATTATGTTCGCCTTTTTCGCCATGGGCGCCGTGGACTTTGTCGGTATTGCCACCAACTATGTAAAAGCAGATTTTGAGCTTTCTGACACGATGGCAAACCTTTTTACCTCTATGACATTTTTTTGGTTTTTGATTTTTTCCGT
>CAVEOB010000029.1:0-10798 GCA_963617265.1 Mediterraneibacter gnavus | reverse complement strand
GGTTTGCTGATGAACAAAATCGGACGCCGTAAAACTGTGCTGCTCAGTTTGGCGATTTCTATGCTGGGCTTGGTTTTGCCGATGTTTGATTATAGCATGCTTATAATTATGGTTTCGTTTTCACTTTTGGGAATAAGCAATACCATTATGCAGGTTTCATTGAATCCGTTGGTTTCAAACATTGTGACAAAAGATAAAATGTCAAGCGCCCTTACTTTTGGACAATTTATTAAAGCTACAGCCTCGTTTGTGGCGCCGATTTTAGCTGGTTGGGGTGCAATTACTTTCGGCAAATGGCAGATTCTGTTTCCATTCTTTTTAGCGGAAACGGCTTTGGCGTTTATTTTGTTATCACGCGAAAAAATAGAAGAAACTGAAGTGGGTAAAAGCTCCGGCTTCAAAGAATGTGCTAGGCTTTTGGGCAATGGTACGATTTTTCTTTGCTTTATGGCGGTAATGTGTCATGTGGGGCTTGATGTGGGTACTAATGTAACCACGCCTAAATTGCTTATGCAAAAATTGGGCTGGACTTTGGAACAAGCTGGCTATGCCACTAGTATATATTTTTTCTTCAGGACTATCGGCAGTTTCAGCGGGGCTTATATTTTGGCGAAATATTCGAATCATAAATATTTTTTAGGCAGCGTGCTTTTGATGTTGTTTGCTCTTATTGGAATTTTTGCCTTTAATAGCAAGGAACTTTTATATATTTGCATCGCCTGTGTTGGTTACGGCAACGCCAATATTTTTCCGGTGGTTTTCTCGCAGGCGATGAAAACTATGCCGCATCACGGCAACGAAGTTTCCGGCTTGATGATTATGGGTATTTTCGGCGGAACGGTATTTCCGCTGCTGATGGGAGTTGCTTCTGATTTCGCCAATAATCAGCACGGCGCGGTGGCAGTAATGGTGCTGTGTGCGCTGTATCTGTTGTTTATGAGCCGTAAAGTTAAAGATTAGCAGCTTTCTCTATAACAAAAAAAGTCCTCAAAAGAGGACTTTTTTAGGGCTGTGGAAAGGTTTGCAGCGCTGCATAAAATATTAGAATGTATTTTATGGTATTTCTTTTATTGGACGGCAAGGACTGCCAACCGCAATGCAGTTATCAGGAATATCTTTAACCACCACAGAACCAGCACCGATAACGACATTGCTGCCTATTGTTGCCCCGCCCAAAACACATACATTGCCGCCAATCCATACATTGTCGCCAACCTTTATGGGGTTTGCGGTTTCCAAGCCTTGATTGCGTTTTGGGGCATCAAAAGGGTGGCTGGCGGTATAAAAGCCGCAGTTTGGACCGATAAATACATTGTTGCCGAATTTGATTAAGGCTTCATCTAAAAACACACTGTTATGATTGATATAAAGATTATCTCCGATTTCGATATTATAGCCGTAGTCACAATAAAAATTAGGTTCAATTTTGCAGTTTTTGCCTATCTTTTTGATTATTTTTTCTAAGATTTTTGTCCTTTGCTCATCATCTTTATAGGGAGTTGTGTTATATTCAAAACATAGTTGTTTACAGACGTTTCTTTCCGCAATTAAGGTTTGGTCATTGTTGGCATCATAGAGTTCGCCTTTTAGCATTTTTTCTTTTTCTGTCATTTGCTTTCTCCGTTAATTTATGAAATTCTAGTAGCTATTTGATGAAAAAGCAAGAATCCTGTTTAGATATGAAATTTTATATAAAAATTGAGGGGGAGATTGGCTCTCTTCGCTTCGCCGACGCGGCACTCATTTGCTGTCGCTCACCGGCATACTCGCGTCTGCCTTTCGTTTGCTCTCGAACTCTCTTTCTCGAGTTCAAATCTCCGGCTATCCTATAACAAAAAAAGCCCTCAAAAGAGGACCTTTTTTTCTTATGGTAGCGAGGGGGAGATTGGCTCTCTTCGCTTCGCCGACGCGGCACTCATTTGCTGTCGCTCACCGGCATACTCGCGTCTGCCTTTCGTTTGCTCTCGAACTCTCTTTCTCGAGTTCAAATCTCCGGCTATCCTATAACAAAAAAAGCCCTCAAAAGAGGACCTTTTTTTCTTATGGTAGCGAGGGGGAGATTGGCTCTCTTCGCTTCGCCGACGCGGCACTCATTTGCTGTCGCTCACCGGCATACTCGCGTCTGCCTTTCGTTTGCTCTCGAACTCTCTTTCTCGAGAGTTCAAATCTCCAGCTATCCTATAACAAAAAAAGCCCTCAAAAGAGGACTTTTTTTGTTATGGTAGCGAGGGGGAGATTCGAACTCTCGACACATGGATTATGATTCCACCGCTCTAACCAACTGAGCTACCCCGCCATGAACAAAACCTTATTATCTTATATTTTGTTCATTGTCAATAATTATTTTTGCCTATTTTTAATTTTTTTTATGAGGGAAAGCCGTCCAGCTAATTTCAGTTCATATGTAACTAAGGCAATTCCGGAAATCAGCAACGGCAGCAAATAATAAATTATGCGGTATAAAATTAAAATAGCAAATAAGGTTGCCTGATTTTGGTCGTCCGGAAGCAATTTGGCAAACACAATTTCAAACACGCCCAAGCCGCCTGGAACCTGACTGTATACGCCTAAAATTTGAGCAATGATAAAAGCTCCGATAAAGGTTACAAACGGAATGTCAATATAGTGTTCCAAAACAGAATAAAGCACCAGCGATGCCATTAAAATATCTAAGCTGCCGATGATAACCTGCGCTACAGCCATTTTGAAACCAGGAGTATCAAATTCAATTTCTTTTATGATAATTGGCTTTTTATAGTAGGTGCTGCCCCAAATATAAAATGCCAGTCCGCCACCGGAAACTAAAAGCAATATCCAGTTCAGCCAGGGCGAAGATATGGCAGAAAGAACATGATGTGGCGAGCAGATGAAGCCCAGCAATACCAAAAAGAAACAGGCTACTAAGTAGGTGAAACCTGAAAATGTAACCATTTTTACAATATCAGAGGCATTGACGCGCCAGCGGGTGTATAACCGATAGCGAATCGCTCCGCCCGAAATTATGGCGTGTCCGGCGTTATTGCTGACGGCAAAGCCTAAAAATCCGGCAAAAATCCATTTCCAAGCGTCTAGTTTTTTGTGGATATACTTTAATGCCAAATAGTCATATGATGACAAGGCAACATAACCGCAAAAGGAAGCGATACAGGCATAAATGATGTTTTTTGCCGGTACTTCTATAATGGCGTTTTTAATTTCTTCCAGCGAATATTTGGAAAGCTGGTTATAAATCATAAACGCTGCCAGTCCAAAGAAAAACAAACCGGACCAAGACAAAATTTTTTTGAAAATTCTTTTTTTGCTCATTTTTTGCATTTTAGTTATTTTCCTTAGGTGTTAAAATGTTCATATCAATATAGCTGCGAATATTGAAACCAAAAGTTTTGCGCACATAAGAAGTTAATTCGGAAGGTCTTGCTTTAAAGTTTTGGGCATCATTCTGAGCCTGCAGCAGTTGCTCCAGCTGCAATTGTTTACCGATTTCATCACGGTATTTAGCAGCATTCGGTTCTTCTTGCACGGCGGCGACATTATATAAAGAATGAGCCATTAACAAATTCGGCATAGTTATTTTTCCGGCAGTATAAATATGGGCAAGTTTCATATAGGCTTCGGTGTTGCCCTGATTGACGGCAGCACGGTAGGCAGCAATGCCTTTATTATAATTTTGCACGGTTCCTCTGCCGTTGATGTACATTTCCGCCAATACAATTTCAGCTTCATCTAAGTTGCTGTTTTTACCGGCGGCGCTGCGTATCAATTTATATGCCGAATCATAATTTTGCTCATAGACAAAGCCGATGTAATAGGCGTAACCTAGCATAAATTTAGCCACGTTATTGCCGGCATCAGCTGCTTTTTGGAACAAGCCCATGGCAATTTTGTTGCGGGCAGGGTCTTTGACGCCGCCTTTGAGGTAAATAAAAGCCAAATTTGTTGCCGCGTTATCATTGCCAAGTTCGGCTGCTTTGCTGAACATTTCAATAGCTTTTTTAGCGTCTGCTTTAGTGCCGATGCCGTTAAAATATAAACTGCCCAAATTATTAAGAGCCACAGGGTCGTTTTGTTCAGCCGCCATTTGATAAAATTCAAAAGATTTGGCAAAATCTTGTTTTACGCCGTTAGTGCCGTATAAATACATATAAGCAAGGTTCATTTGGTCTTCAAGTTTGCCTTCACGAGCCTGACGAGTGCTTTTTTCTAAAAAAGTTTCTTCTTTGCCGTCCGGAGTTGTAACTTTATCTTCGGCAGAAAACAAAAGCGAAATCGGCTTGGTAATAAAACTAAACATACCAGTATCTTCTGTTTCCGTTGGAGTTTCAGCAGTGTTTTCTGCCAGCTGCTGAGCTTTTTGCTCGGTTTTAACCTCGGCAACCGATGGGGAATTTAACGTATCATCATCAAACAAATCAATTGCTTGAGCGTGGGAATTTGCCGTAAAAGCCATAGATAACATACAGCAAAGAACAGTTTTTTTCATAGGCATAATTATCCTTTATCATTTATTTTCGCCAGCATAATAATACGAAAAATTTAACCTTTCAAGGTAAAAAGTAAAACTATTATAAATCTCTTGTATTATTTGCGTTTTTAGTTTAGATAAAGGCTAGAAAGGTTTGAAAAATGGTTGTAGAAGCTCCTATATATACAATACGCGGCGCCAAACTGAGCTTTGGCTTAAATCCTTTGTTTACGGATGTTGATTTGTATATCAACCGCGGGGATAAAATTTGTTTGGTCGGACGCAACGGCTGCGGAAAATCGACTTTGTTAAAGGTTATAGCCCGAGAAATAGAACCGGACGATGCGGAGTTTTTTATTCAGCCCGGCGTCAGAATCGGCTATATGCCGCAAGAACCGGACTTTACGGGCTTTAAAACTCTACGCGAAGTGGTGGAAGCCGGTTTACCGAAAAATGAAAAAAATCAAACTTACAGAGCCGACAAACTGATAGAATATTTTGCTATAAACGAAAGTCAAAATCCGGAACAGGCTTCCGGCGGAGAACGGCGCAAAGCGGCGCTGGCGCGCTCTTTAATCGGCGAGCCGGATATTTTGCTTTTGGACGAGCCGACCAACCATTTAGACATTACCACAATTGAAAAGCTGGAAGACTTAATCAAAAAATTTTCCGGTGCGGTTATTGTTATCAGCCACGACCGCATGTTTTTGGACCATGTTTCGCAAACAACATTTTGGCTGGATAGAGGCGTTTTGCGCCGCAATAATAAAGGTTTTTCGGCTTTTGAAGATTGGGAAGACCAAGTTATAGAACAAGAAATTATAGAGCAAAAAGCCTTAAATAAAAAAATTGCCGAGGAAACCGAGTGGCTGCATAAAGGCGTGACGGCGCGCCGCCGCCGCAATATGGGACGTCTGCGCCGCTTGCAGCAGCTGCGTCAAGAGCGCCGCGAACAAATTAAAATGACCGGTTCGGTGAATTTGGAGGCAGAAACCGCCGAACTGCGTTCTAAAATGGTGATAGAAGCCAAGCATATAAGCAAATCTTTCGGCGACAAAGAAATTATCAAAGATTTTTCTATCCGCGTGATTAAAGGCAACAAAATCGGTATTGTCGGACCGAACGGCTCCGGCAAAACTACGCTGATAAAATTGCTGACCAAACGGCTGGAGCCGGATTCCGGTTTTGTGCGTATCGGCAAAAATTTGGAAGAAGCTTATTTTGACCAAAACCGCATCACGCTTGACCCGAAAAAAACGCTTTGGAAAACCCTGTGCAATGAAGGCGACCATATTTGGGTGCGGGGGCATTTTAGACACGTTGTTGCTTATCTGAAAGACTTTTTATTTAAGCCGGATCAAGCGCAATGTCCGGTTTCTACGCTTTCCGGCGGTGAAAAAAATCGGCTGATGCTGGCTTTGGCATTGGCGAAACAGTCCAATTTTTTGGTTTTAGATGAGCCGACCAATGATTTGGATATGGATACGCTGGATTTGCTGCAAGAAGTGCTGGACGATTACGAAGGAACAATTTTAATTGTCAGCCACGACCGTGATTTTATGGATAAAGTGGCAACATCGCTGATTTATATGCGCGGCGACGGCACGGTTTATGAGCATGTCGGTTCATATTCTGAATTACTGGAAAAGCTGAAAGGAATTCCGCTTAAAAAAGATAACCGCAAACAGGCGGTAAAAGAAGAGCCGAAAGTCCGTGAAAAAAATAAAACGCAGAAACTAAGCTTTAAAGAGCAGTATATGCTGAAAAATCTGCCGAAAGAAATTGAAAAGCTGTGCGAAGAAAATAAAGCTATTGAAGTTGCTTTGGGCAATGCCAATCTTTATACCGATGACCCGCAGAAATTTGATGAGCTTACTTCCAAGCTTGCCGCCAACAAAGAAAAATTAGAAGAAATGGAAAATCAGTGGCTGGAAGTGCAGATGAAAGCCGACGAACTGGAAAATTCCTGACTTGAAAAAGCGCGACGGCTGATTACATAGCTTTTTATGTTATGGATTATCAATGGTTTAATATATGGATTTTTTACGGCGGTTTACACCTTGTTTAATCAGCACTACAAGGTGGACGGCTATGTTTTGGGAATTTGGCGCGGTTTCGGCATATCTTTTTTGTTTATGCCGTTTTTATTGTTTTTTCCGGTGCCGACCAGCGCTTATTATTGGGGGTTACTGATTTTTCAGGGCTGGCTTATCGGAATTTATGATTCGCACTTGTTTTTTGCTTCGGCAAAATACGGCGCCGGTCCGACTTCGCGTTTTATGGCGGTAACGGTGCTGGCGACCACGTTTTTATGGTGGCTGCTGACACCTAAGGAATTTTTTGCACTGATGCAGCAGGGAAATATTTTTATTACGCTGCTGCTGGTTTTGTTTGGCTTTACTTTTTGTTATTGGCAGATGATTCGCACTAAAGTGTCGCGGCAGACAGCGCGCTATATTATGCCAGCAGTGTTTGCTTTGGCGGGAATGAGCATTATTACCAAATATATTGCGCTGGGCGGTTCGTCGGTGTGGCAGTCTATTGCCTATTATTTGTCGGTCGCAACTTTTGTCAGCGGCTGCTATAATTTGAAATGTTATATCCAGCACCGCCGAGGCTGCACATGGCGGCAAAAAATAGGCGAGGTGTTTTCACGCCGCATGTGGAAAATCGGCGGTTATCTGGTTGGTTTCAGCGCGGCGCTGATTACCGCCAAAACCATGGCGTTGCGGGCTGCTCCTAACCCAGGGTATGTGATGGCTTTGCTATTGGTTGCGCCGCTGTTTGTTTTTGCTTTGAACCGACACTATAAAATACCGAACGGAGTTTCGGAGCGCGCCGGATTTGCTATGATGTTTTTTTTGCTGTTGCTGGCGGTGCTGGTTAACGGCAATTATGGTATTATCGACTAAAGGCAGAGTTCGTAAATCAGTGTGTTCAAAACCAACAAGCCTTGCGGTGTGGCGGCTAAACTCTGCTGGGTTTCGGTTAATAAGCCGAGCTCTTGCAGTTCTTTGGCTTTGCCTGTGTCTATAAATTGTTCCAAGGGCGCGCCGATAATGTTTTGAAAAGCGGCTTTGTCAATTCCTTTAACAAGGCGCAGTCCGGTGATTATCAATTCTTCAGCGCGTTCGGCAAGGGTTAGCTTTTCATTGCAAAAAGGGTAATTTACGGCATAGAAATTGCCGTCTAGGGTCAGGCGACCTTGCGCCGATTTGCCGATTCCGATATAATCGCCGCCCTGCCAATAGGTTAAATTATGTCGGCTTTCAAAACCGGAGCGGGCGAAATTTGAAACTTCGTATAAATTATAGCCGTGTTCGGCTAAATATCCGCGGGTGAAAGAATATAAAGTGGCAGATTTTTCTTCATCTAATGGTTTGATGTTTTTGCGGTAAAATACTGTATTTTCTTCAATAGTTAGCTGATATAGCGATAAATGTTTCAGTCCGTACGAGCAGATTTCGGCAAGCTCTTTGCGCCAATTTTCGGCAGTTTGCTGCGGGCGGGCGTAAATTAAATCGGCGGAATGATTATCAAAAATCTGCACAATTTCGCGCAGGCTGCTGCGGGCTTCTTCAAGGCTGTGAGTACGCCCCAAAAAACGCAGGTCTTCTTCATTTAAGGCTTGCACTCCTAAAGATAACCTATTGATTCCGGCTGATTTTAGGTCTTTAAACATATTTGGGCGGTTGCTGTTGGGGTTGGCTTCAAGCGAAATTTCAATATTATCGGCTATCTTCCAGTTTTTACAGATAAAATTTATGATTTTTTCTATATTTTGAGGCGAAATAAGGGAAGGCGTGCCGCCGCCGAAAAATATGGATTTTATTTGGCGTTCCGGCAATAAATCGTGATATTTTTTTAAGGATTCTAGATATTCTCCGATTATTTTTTCTTCATCGCAGTTTCGAGCTAATTCTTTATAAAAATCACAATAAGGACATTTGCTTTTGCAAAACGCCCAGTGAATGTATACGGCTAAATCTAGAGGCTTGTACATCTAAAAAAACAGCGGATATAAAAACGCCGCCCATAAAATCAAAGCATTTAAAAAGGAGAGCAGAACCAGCAGGCTGCCGATGTCTTTAGCTTTTTTGGAAAGTTCGTGATAGTCCTGAGAAATGCGGTCGATAATCACTTCTACGGCGGTGTTGACCAATTCCATGATAACAATAAACAGCAGGCTGCAAATCAGCAGGGCTTTTTGCCAAACCAAAAGGTTTAGGCACAGGGCGATGATTGAAAACACAATAAAAACCGCCAAATCCTGCCGCAGCGCCGCCTCGCTTTTGAAAGCCGAGGTGAATCCGTCGCGCGAATAGGTGAAGGCTTTTAAAGTTCTTTTAATTCCGGTATCTGTTGCTTTCATTTTTATCTCCTTGGCGCCTATCATAAAAGTTTTTAGTTCGGCGTCAATATTTATTGTGATTTTCGCAGCAAAATCTCTTGAAAAGGCTAAAAAAGTTGTTAACATAAAATTGTGTTTTAATTAAAGGAGAAATAAATGTCCAGATTTGACAATAGCCCGAATTACGGATTGATTTTTTTTGTTGTGTTGCTTACGGCTGTGATTACAGCGGCTGCTACTAGAATGTTGTCAAACAATAGTGAACCGAAATTTGCGGTTGTCGATGTTCAGCGTGTGCTTTCAGAATCGAAAGATGTGGCTGCGCTGAAGACCGAACGCGCAAACCAAATTGCCGAATTGCAAAAAATGGCAGATGATGCTAATGCAAAACTGGCAAAAATCAGTGATGAAGATGCCAAAAAGAAAGAGTCTGAAAAATATTTGGCTGAAATCAACACAAAGAAAGAGGGTTTTGATAAAATGTATGTTTCGGCTTTGCAGGCGTCTGACCAAAAGCTGAACGACATTATTAAATCTGTTGCCGATAAAGAAAACCTGACGGTTATTATCAGCAAAGGTTCGGTTGTTAACGGCGGCGTTGATATTACAGATTCTGTAGTTGATATGGTTAAATAGCCGCATAGCTTTTTAAGGTTAAAACACCTCTTGTATTTTTTACTAGGGGTGTTTTTTTGTTGCCAAACGGCGGGTTTGGTGCTAGAATAAAAATGTATTTCAAAGTATTATGGTTAATTAGTATGTAATTTGTCTGTTTGCGGTTTGAGCTAAAGATAAATTGTTCATACTTTTTCCGTTGCTTGTTTTTTTAATTTAAAAGAGAGGACGGGATATGTTACAGGACATCTCTCTTAAAATTAACCCGCAGTGTTTTATGGCAAAGTTTGAAAAAATTTGGGGTGTGTGCATAGCTGTTTCGGCATTGTGCATTGTGGCTTTTTGGGTAGCTGGTTTTAACGGCAAGCTTTCCGCAGCGGCTTATTTGCTGGCAACAGCAGGTGCTTTTGCCTATGCAGCGTTGTTTACAGCGGCAGTGCAAACAGTACACAAAAGACGTTACGGCTTTTAGCATTAACGCAAATTTTAAAGATTACCGCCTGAGGGGGCAGTAATCTTTTTTTTGTGCATAAATGAAACGCCCGAGTTAGGAGCAGGGGCGTTTCCGAGAAAAACTGCCATATATAAATGAGAGTAAATGGCAGCTTAGATAAAAGCGGAAAAATGTAAAATATTACGTTTTCTCGCTTTTTCTAACTCAATAATATTTCCATTCAATAGAGCAAGTGTTACCATGGTTGCATGCGCAAGCTGTGGCAGCAGCGGTTACAGCCATTGGTACAGACTGGGTAGATCCGCCCGGAGTAGCAATACTGTTTGCAGTACCAGCATTACCGATATAAATTTCATCCAAATCACCGGCAGCAGCCGTATCGGTAGCAGCAGTAGAAGTTCCTTTTACTTTCAAAGCAATCAAACCAGAAGAATAGCCAGAACCCCAGTCGTTGGTAGCCAATGAAATGCAAGCTTCGCGTGACAAGTTGTTGAATTGAATTGTGAACGCTTTACCGTCGCCTGAAGTAGTACTATCAGATGCTATAATGAATACAGGACCATTAAAAGCATTAGTCAAAGTAGCAGTGTCACCACTATAAACAGTACCTAATTCATCAGGAACAACACCCATAGAAACAGCAGTACCATTATTCAAGCCGGTATAAGTGTTTTGCTGAGCATACAAAGTTTTGATATTAGCTACCAACATAGAAACGTTGTCGGCAACTTTATTGGTTTTGAATTTGTTCATAGCTTTTGAATAGCCGGCAATACCGCCTACGGACAATACGCCGATAATTGCCAATACGCCCAGCATTTCAATCATGGAACGACCGGTTTCATTTGTTTTAATCATAGTCATTGTTTTTCTCCTAAAATAAATTATATATTATAATGCTTTAATTTACATTATA
>CAVEOB010000028.1:0-21136 GCA_963617265.1 Mediterraneibacter gnavus | reverse complement strand
TTGCGGAAGTGGCGGCAAATATTGGTGTTTTTCTAAAAAGTCCGATTCTTGGCAGGAAAAAAGAAATTTTGAGATTGATTTTATCGGACTGCAAAATTGAAGGAAAAAATCTATGTTTTTCAATAAATAAGCCGTTTGACGAACTCATCAAAACGGCTGAAACTGATAAATGGTGCCATTAGCAAGAATCGGACTTGCGACCCCGTCATTACCAATGACGTGCTCTACCACTGAGCTATAATGGCAACGGTAAAAATTCATCAACTGAAATATCTCAGTAACAAATTTCATATAACAACATACAGATATGATTTTAAAAATCAATGTATTTTTTTATAAAAGTGCAAAATTTATGCAAAATTTTTACTATTTGCCTGTTATGTTAAGCCGTGATTATTGTAAAAATAAAGAGTTAGAGGGAAAAATGAGCGCTAAAAATCCTGAAAAAAAATTGAAAAAGTCGGATAAAACAGATGATTTTGCTATGCCGGAACCGCCTGAAAGTTGGTTTGCCAACGGCTTGCACCGCTTTATAATTGTTTTTAGTGTAATGTGGTTTGGAATTGTTGCTGTTTACATTACCAAATTTTTTGGCTGGGAAGAATTGTTTTCTATGACGCCTAATGAATTCAGTGGATTTATGGCAGGAATGACCCTGCCTCTGGCTATTGTTTGGGTGGTTATGGCATATATTGACCGCGGCAGCAGTTTCCGCAACGAGACGCAAATGCTGCGCGATTCGCTGAACAGAGTTATTTTTCCGGATTCAAACGGCAATGCCGCAACCAAAATGATTGCCGATGCCATAAAGGAGCAAGTGGCAGATTTGAAAGAAACAACCCGCGATGTTTGCGCTCAAGCCGATGTTATCAAGCGTGATTTAGGCGACCGTATTGCCGAAATGAAAGCTCTTGCCGGCGAACTTGATACCTATTCTTCGCAAACCATGCAGGAATTGAATACAGAAATTAAAAAGCTGGTGGAAAATTTTACGTTTGTAGCAGAAAAAGCCGCCTCCACTACCGCCGATTTCCGAGTTAATACCATGCAGATACGTGAAGACAGCGAACAGCTTTCTAATATTATGAAGCCGATGGTAAATGAAATGGTCACCGCTGCGGAAAACATAAAAGAAGTGGTAAACGTTAATAATGAAAATATTGAAAAAGCGCAGATGCAGCTTAACAATTATTCGGAATCCAGCCAGCTGGCTATTGGTAAAATTATTGAATCCTGGGCAGAAAAAGGCGAAAACTTAGAAAAAACTTTTTTACGCACGGCGGAAAACTGCGAAGAGCTGTTTCATCGTTTAGATTCGGGAATTTCGCATATTGAAACCAGTATCAATGAGCAGAAAAATGTGGTTGAAAAACAATCGGCAATTTTGGATAAAAATTCCGGTTACTTGGATAAAAAACTTGGAGAATACGGCAAGCTTATCAGTTTGGAAGTAGAGGCAATGATTGACCGTTCCAACACTTTGGAGCAAAATATTCAGGTGCAGATGAAGAGTATCCGCGAAGCATCGGCGCAAACCACAGAAATTTTCGGGCGTCTGGGTACGGATATTTCCGATAAGCGCCAGCTTTTGGAAACCGAAAGCAGCCGTATGGTTAATAACATTCACTTAACCGTTGGCAATTTAGGTGAAGAAGTTGCCCGTCTGCAGGATTTTTATAAAAACACCCAAGATAAAAACAGCGAATTGGGAAAAGTATTTTCTTCCATTGCTAAAACTTTGAAAGAAATGGAAGACGGTTTGCTGGCAAGCGTTAATAATTTCAGCAGCAAAGCTGGTGGTGTGGTCGATAAGTTTAATGAGGTTAACAGTCTTGTTTCGGGCAATATCGGGAAATTATCGGAAACAGCCGACAGCATAGCCAACCAAAGCAAAACTAACGCCGGTTTGCTGATTGAGCAAGATGAATATGTCAATAAATCATTGGCAAGCCTAAAGCAAATTAGTTCGCAAATAGCCGCATTGAATAAAGATATGTCGGCAACAGCTGGTAATGTTGGCAAAACTTTGACCGCTTATGAGCATAAAATGACTGCGTTCGGTAAAGTTGTGGGCGAGCACTTGGTTAGCTTGAATGATAACTATGACAAAACTCAAAAGCAATATGAGGAGTTTAATCAAAAGTTTAAAGTGGCAAGCATTGATACATTTATGAAAAATTCGGCGGATATAATCAGCGAGTTGGAAACAATTTCTATTGATATCAACAGCATATTTAACAAAACTGGCGATGATGAAGCTTTGTGGAAAAAGTATTATGAGGGAGACCACAGCGTTTTTGTGCGCTATCTTTCTAAAAATATGACCAAAAAAGAAGTAGTTGCCGTGCGTGAAGACTATGAGAAAAAGCCTGATTTCCGTGTGGTTGTCGATAAATATTTGGACGATTTCAATAGCTTGATAGAGGCTGCGCGCAGCAATAACCGCGCCAGCACCCTGCTCGCTTTGATTTCCGGTTCAGATATCGGCAAGGTTTATTATATTTTGTCTCGTGCGTTGGGAAAGGTTAACTAGCAGATGGCTTTTGGCGGATTTGACAGTCCGGTGTTTTTGGCGCCGATGGCAGGAGTTACCGACCGATCGTTCCGACAGGTTATAACTGCCTGCGGCAAAGGCAATATGTATGCTGAAATGGCGGCAATAAATGCTTTACAGCGCAAAAATCCCAAAAGCTGGCAAATTGCCGATGTCCGCGCCGAAAAATATCCGGTTGTGGTGCAGCTGGTGGGCAATGACGCTGGTTTATTTGCTGAAGCCGCAAAATTGGTGGCGGATTTAGGCGCCCGCTCACTTGATATAAATATGGGCTGTCCAGTCAAAAAAATCGTCAATAATGAGTCCGGTTCGGCGTTGATGAAAGATCTGCCCCGCGCTGCTAAAATTATTGAAGCGGTGGTAAATGCCACGCCGTTAACGGTTAGCGTTAAGTTTCGCAAAGGCTGGGATAACGAGCATATAAACGCTGTTGAGTTTGCTAAAATGTGCGAGGAAAGCGGCGCCTCATATATAACGGTGCATGGTCGCACACGGGCGCAGGGCTACAGCGGTGAAGCTGATTGGAATATTATAAAAACCGTCAAAGAAAGCGTTAAAATTCCGGTTATCGGCAACGGAGATATAGATTCTCCGCAAAAAGCCCGGCAGCGTATGGAAGAAAGCGGTGTTGACGGCGTGATGATAGGTCGTGCAGTGCTGGGCAACCCGTGGCTGCTAAATCAAACGCATGAATATTTGCAAAACGGCGTGCTGCCGGCAGAGCCAACCCTATTGCAAATCAAGACAATGTTATTAAATCATTTGCGCCTGCTTATGGAATATTATGGCGAAAAAGCCGGTATTGCCGTGTCTCGCAAGCATGTCGGCTGGTATGTGCGCAGTTTGTATGAGGCAAAAAAGTTTCGTGAGCAATATACCAAACTGACAGAATTTACTGCGGCTGAAAAGTTGATAAATGACTATTTTGCGGAGTTAATGTGATGAAAATTGTAATCGGCGGAGCTTCCGGAGTTGGAAAAAGTTTAGTCGGATATTTGAGTTTGGGCAATAATGATATTGTGGTTGTTGATCCTGATGCTGCTAAATTAGATGAAATTTCCAAAGAATATGACGTGCAGCCAGTGGTCGGCACTATATCAAATCCGGATATCCAAGAGGCTGTCGGTATGAAAAAAGCCGATATGATGATTGCCGTAACCGAAAATGATGAAGTTAATTTGGTGGCGTGTCAGGTTGCCTATACTTTGTTCGGCGTGCCGCGCAAAATCGCCCGCGTTGATTCGCAGTATTTTCTAAATCCGCTGTGGAACAAGCTTTATAATGAAAAAAGCCTGCCGGTTGATTTGGTTATTACGCCGGATATTGAAATAGCCAAGTTTTTGCTTGGATTGTTTAAGCTTCCGGGGAGTATGGCGGTTTATCAATTTTTGAACGAAGCCATAAATATCTTCAGTTTTCGCCAAAAGGACACGGATATTCCGTTTATGAAGTTTTCGCTTAGCCATATTAACAATAAATTAGCCGAGTTATCAGCGGCGGTGGTAATGATTTTGCGCGGCAACCACCGTATTTTGGTCGGCAAAGAAGAAATATATCTGCAGCGCAATGATTTGATTTATATCGCCTGTCCGCCTAAACGTAATATAGAAGTAATGCGTTTGTTCGGCGTAGACCATAATCCGTATGAAAAAGCGGTGATTTTCGGCGCGAACGCTATTTCTTATTATTTAGCGTCGCAATTGGAAAATGATGACAATGTAATAAGTTGCAGCATTGTGGAAAATGACCTTGAAAAAGCGCATAAGTTAGCGGAAAAGCTCAATAAAGCCTCGGTTATCGCCGGAGAAATGTTGAGCGACAGCATCTTAGAAGACGCTGGTTTTGCGTCGTCTGACATCAGTATTTCTGTAACCGAAAAAGATAAAGATAATTTGCTTATATCGCTGCTGGCGTCAAAAAATAAAGACACGCAGGCAGTTTCTTTAATAAATTCCAAAGAATATAATTTGCTGGCGACCAATATCCGCAACAATACGATTATTGACCGCTCGGTTATTACCATTTCCGGTATTCTGCAATATCTGCGCCGCGCCCGCATAAATGAAGCCTATGCTTTGGGGCGGGAAATGGGTGAAATTTGGGAAATCCGCCTCGGTGCGGACAGCGTAAACGCCGGACAGTCCATTACTGAGCTGGGTATGCCGGAAAACAGCGCGGTTTTAGCTGTTAAAAACGGTGAAAATTTTATTTATAATCCGGACAAATATAAATTGCAGGAAGATGATAAGCTGATTGTGTATGTTTCTCCGGCGGAAATTAAAGACGTTGAACGTATTTTTTATCGTTAAATATCTAAAATTAAAGCGTAAAAACTCTTGAATTTAAAAAAAAATGCGTTATTGTCAGGTAACTTTAAGCGCGTGGATAGTGTTTTCCGCGCAGCTTTTTTGTAGAGATTTAAGAAAAAGGAAATTTTAATAATGAGTATGAGAAACATTGCCATCATCGCCCACGTTGACCACGGCAAAACCACATTGGTTGACGGGCTGTTGCGCCAAAGCGGTACATTCCGCGATAATCAAAAAGTAGCCGACTGCGCTATGGATAGTAACGCATTGGAGCGTGAAAGAGGTATTACCATTCTTTCTAAATGCACTTCTGTTGATTGGCACGGTACTCATATAAACATTGTTGACACCCCAGGGCACGCTGACTTCGGCGGTGAAGTAGAACGTATTTTATCCATGGTTGACGGTGTGGTTTTGCTGGTTGATGCATCTGAAGGACCAATGCCGCAAACCAAGTTTGTTTTGGGCAAGGCTTTGAAAATCGGCTTAAAACCGATTGTGGTTATTAACAAAGCCGATAAGCCTGATGCTCGTCCGGACGAAGTTTTGAATGAAATTTTTGACTTGTTTGTCAGCTTGAACGCTAATGATGAGCAGCTGGACTTCCCTATTTTGTATGCTTCCGGTCGTAACGGCTGGGCTGTGCGCGATTTGGCAGATGAACATAAAGATTTGACACCGCTGTTTGAAACTATTTTATCTTATGTCAGCGAGCCTGTCTGTGAGCCTGATAAACCTTTTAGAATGTTGGCGACAACTTTGGAATCTGATAAATTCGTTGGTCGTATTTTGACTGGTAAAATTCAAAGCGGCAGCGTAAAAGTAAATGACGCTGTAAAAGTTATTAACGAACACGGCGAAGTGGAACGCACTAAAATTACCAAAATTATGGCTTATAAAGGTTTGGATCGCGTTGCTTTGGATTCGGCTCACGCCGGTGATATTGTGGCTGTTGCTGGTATTGTTAAAGGCACGGTTGCCGATACTATCTGCGCACCTGAAGTAGATGTTAAAGACTATATCAAAGCTCAGCCGATTGACCCGCCGACATTGGCTATGACTTTCTCTGTAAACGATTCTCCGTTGGCAGGCAAAGAAGGCGATAAAGTTACTTCCCGCGTGATTTGGGCGCGTTTGGAAAAAGAGGCTGAAGGCAACATTGCTCTGAAAATTTCCCGCACCGATAACTCCGATACTTTTGAAGTTGCCGGACGCGGTGAACTGCAGCTTGGCGTTTTGATTGAAACTATGCGCCGCGAAGGCTTTGAGCTTTCTATTTCCCGTCCGCGCGTTATTATGAAACGTGATGAAAACGGTCAGCTTTTGGAACCGGTTGAAGAAGTTGTGGTTGATGTTGATGAAGAATTTTCCGGCGCTGTGGTCGAAAAATTAAGCAAACGCCGCGCCGAATTGGTTGAGATGATCCCATCTCAGGTCGGCAATAAAGTTCGTTTGATTTTCCATGCTCCGTCCCGCGGCTTAATCGGTTATCATTCCGAATTTTTGACCGATACTCGCGGTACCGGTGTGATGAACCGTATTTTCTATGCTTTTGAGCCGTATAAAGGCGAAATTGAAGACCGCCGCAACGGTGTAATGATTTCCAGCGAAAACGGTCAGGCGATTGCTTATTCTTTGTGGAAACTGCAAGACCGTGGACCGATGTTTGTTGAGCATAACAGTCCGGTTTATGTCGGTATGATTATCGGTGAACACACAAAATACAACGATATTGAAGTAAACCCGACAAAATCTAAGCAGCTGACCAATATCCGCGCTGCCGGTAAAGATGAGGCTATTGACCTTATTCCGCCGCGTAAATTGAGTTTGGAGCAGGCTTTGGCATACATTCAGTCTGATGAACTTTTGGAAGTTACGCCTAAGTCTCTGCGTTTGAGAAAACGTATTCTTGACCCGATTGCCCGCAAACGTGCAAAACCGGAAACTGCAGAATAAAAATAAAGCGCCCTAGCGGCGCTTTTCTTTATTGAATTTTAAGCATTTTTGCGCTACTCTGAATATGTTAAGGAGAATTATATGTCAGAAGCCGAAGTTCATAAAAAATGCCCTGAATACTGTCCGTTTTTGAAAGCAAATAATACTTTTTGCGAGTTGTTTAAGCGTACGCTGCAGCAAGTTGCTAAAATGCCGGAAAAGTGTGAAGAGTGCCTGAATCCTGAACAGCGTATGGCTTCTTATCAATCGCTGGAATTAACCCTTGATAGCCGTATTGAAATGTGGCAGAAAGCCGTGGTTCGGCACAATGAAATAGAACTGGGCAAGCGCCGTGAGGAAGAGGCTCTGCGCCAAAAATTTGCTGCGTTTTTAACTGATAAATTCGGCTCCAAACCGCCGCTTGAAGGCAACACCTATTTAAACAATTTAGTTATCAATTTGTTTATGGTTTTGGATAATACTGAACGCAATATGATGCTGTCGGTGCTGAAAAGCCGCAGCGGTGATTCTTTGCTGCAGGCGATTGATAGGGCTCCTAAAGATGATTCTTTACTGCGCAACATTCGCCGCGAAATAGATTCGCATTATCAGGAATATCAGCAAACTTTGCAAAATTCCTTGTCCGGACGCGAAAATGGGCGCTAATTCTGTTGATTTTTTGTCAAATTTATGCTAAGTTAAATCAAATCAACAAAAGGAATGGCAATGGCTCAAGAAACTTTATTACTTTCAACGGCAGATAATCATGTTATTGCAGTGTCGCTTGATTATAGCAACGTAGCTGAAAAAAACCGAAAAATGCGGTTATATGAGCAGCTGAGCAAGAGTTTGAGCTATCACGAATTCTTTATTAAGTTTAATGATTTTGTTTCATCAGGTGTTTATTCAAGCCCTTTGGAACGTGAATTTTTTTTACAGGTAGACAGCGGAAACACCAGTTTTTTGCAAAAAGAAATCAATCACTTTGATTTTGTAAAAAGACCGGAACAATATAAAAATAATCTAAAAGACAATAACTTTCCGGCTGATGTTGCTTCAAAACCGGATACAATACATTTTGACAATCATATTGACGATACCGAAATTTCGCCATTGGTTAAAAATTTAGGTTTCAGCATTGTGCCGGAAGACAAAGTCTACGATGTTTATTATAATGCTTCCAAGCAAGAATATGAGATAAAAGATTTTAACCTGCGCCGCGCCTCAGTAAATGTTATTGAAAAAAGAGTACGCTTTGCCCGCAATCACTTTACCTTCTCGCCTGCTGATTACAGCACTTTGCAAAGGCTTATTGCTCATGCCGATAATGAGTGGAGAATAAACCATCGCCGTCCGCTTGAACAGATTTTTCCCAATCCTAAAGAGAGAAGTTTATATAAAATTTATTTAAATGAACGGGTTAAGGTCGGAAAACAGCTTTTATTGTTTAAGCATGAACTGACGCATGTTAAAAATGCGGTTTTGCAATCTGGATATTGTTTGAAAAAAGGTGCAAAAAGATTATCGGTAGAAGATAATTATCGACTGCAGGTGGAAGATGAACGCAGTGCATATTTATCGCAGGTAATTAACGCAACAAATACTTATTTGCAAAAAGGCAATCCCAAAGATTTTAGTATGTTTGATGCGGAATCTAGTTATTTGCTTGCCGAATTGCGGAATATACCGGAAACAAAGCGTTTTGAATATATGCAAGAGCCGAAAAATTTATTAAAAGCAGCTTTTAAATCTTTTGCTGTTAATCATCGCAAAAGCTATGATGACAAACAGTTTGTTGATAATATGAAGCTAGAAATGGAAAAAATACCGCTCAGCGCCGAGCCAGATAACGACCGCAAAGAGTTTTTCAAACGTCGCTCATTGCTGTTTCATTACCGGATTTATAATCCGCAAACAAAACGGCTGGAAGAAAAAAGCTTGGCTCAGTTGATTGATAATTCAATGGAAGTTAATATAAACAGCGATAATTTGACCAAAATTATTGAGCCGTGCCGGCAGATTTTGACTCGTCGTTTGGCAGAATTTAATCGCGACCAAAGCCGCGGCGTTATAAATCCAGCATTGGTGGAAGAAGCAAAATCTTTAATGCGCAGCAATCTGAAAAAATCTAAACTTGTAACCAAAGTTAACGGTATGGAAATTTCCGAGCTGGCAGAAGAGCGGACTCCTGCTCCTAATGCGCCAGTACCGCAGCCTAAGCCACGTCAGCCGGCAGAATGGAGCAAGGATATTGAGACTTATTGGAAAAAGTTTGACGGATACAAAGAGCTGGCTAACAATGAAGATGAATATTCATTCAGTATTAAAGAAAGCAAAATCCGCTACACTGCCAAAGATAAAGTGCAAATGGGTAAAGACGCTCAATACGATGTATATGTAAAGCTATTGCAAGAGCCGACTAATAAAAACCGTCCGGTTATGTTTAAAAATTCATTGACCAAAGAACAAGCCTTGAAATTATATATTGCTTGTGTTAAAACCAATCGCAAAATGTTGGGAGCTGTGCCGACCGATTTTAAGGGTTTGGCAAAACTGAAAGACATTCCGGCAGTAGATATGCAAAAATGCCAGCAGGCGATTGGGCAGAGCGCAGTGCAAAATTCTGCGGTGCAGAGTGCGCGGCAGACACGCGGCGGACGATAATGCCAAAAAAATTGTCTTCGTCAAATGCATCTTGAGGTGGGTATTTAATAAAAAATGATAAAACTATCAAGCGGAATCTTAATTACTCTGTACGGTCAAAAAAAGACGGTTAATTTACATTTGCGGTAAAGGAAACAAAAATGGACAACAAAACTATTTATGCTTTATCTACGGTGTTTGGTAAATCCGGTGTTGCGGTGATTCGCGTTTCCGGAACAAACGCTTTTGAGGTTATTTCAAAAATGACGGATTTAGATGCTGCAAAAATTGTCAGCCGCAAAATGTATTTGACTAAATTTTATAATCCTGTTTCACGTGAAACATTAGACAACGCATTGCTGGTTGCTTTCAAAGCTCCGGCATCGTTTACCGGTGAAGATACGGTAGAAATAAACTGTCACGGCTCAAAAGCTGTTATCCGCAGTTTTTTGGAAACGCTTTCTAATTTGCCAAACTTTCGCTTAGCCGAACCAGGGGAGTTTTCCCGCCGCTCTTTTTATAACAGCAAAATTGATTTGACGGAAGCCGATGGCTTGGCTGATTTAATTGACGCCGAAACCGCTTTGCAGCAGAAGGTTGCCTTGCAGCAAATGGGCGGAACTTTGTTTGATTTGTATAATGATTGGCGCACACGTTTGGTTGGTGTCCTTTCTTATATTGAAGCTTATATCGATTTCCCTGATGAGAATATCCCGCAGGATACTGTGCAAAAAATTGAAAACGGTGTATTTAAAGTTGCAGAGGAAATTAAAAGGCATTTGCAGCAGAATAATGTTGAAGAGCGTTTGCGCGAGGGGTTTAAGGTGGTTATTGCTGGACCGACTAATGCCGGAAAGTCAAGCCTTATAAATGCAATTGTCAAAAGAAATGTCGCAATAGTTTCTGATATTGCTGGAACCACTCGCGACGTCATTGAAGCTTATGTTGACTTAAAAGGTTTTCCGGTAATTTTTTCTGACACAGCCGGACTGCGCGAATCTAATGATGAAATTGAGCAAATAGGCATCAAGCTGGCAAAAGATAAAATTGCAGAAGCTGATTTTTGTTTATTTATGTTTGATGCAGAAAAAGACACTCCGGCAATTTTTTCCGAATATATAAAAACAACAAAAGTGCCGTATGCTTTAATTGCTAATAAAATGGATAAAATATCACCTGAACAGCAAAAAAAGTTGCAGGCTGAAGGTTGCATTTTAATTTCAGCTAAAGAAAATAAAAACATAAATGCTATTACTGATAAAATTTATGAAACCTTCCAAAATATGTATGAAAAAAGTTCAGCTCAGTTGATAACGCGTCAGCGCTATAAAGAATCGCTTTTAGAATGTTTGGAAAATTTAGAGCGTTTTAATCTGCAAAAAGAAATCGAGCTGTCTGCCGAAGATATCCGTTTGGCTTGCCGTGCTATTGGTAAAATTACTGGTCAAGTTGAAGTAGATGAAATTCTTGATAAAATATTCAGCAGTTTTTGTATCGGTAAATAATAAAAACTATGTATTTAAAATTTTATATATAAAAATACGCTGTATTTAAATGTATGCGGCGTATTTTGATTTGCATTTATTATAGAATTGTGCTTTAGTGTAAGAAAAATTTTAGAGGAAAAAATGAAGAATACTTTTGATGTAATTGTTGTCGGCGGTGGTCATGCTGGCTGTGAAGCTTGTGCCGCTGCAGCCCGAACTGGCGCTGAAACGCTGCTGGTTACGCACAAAATTTCAACAATCGGTGAAATGTCTTGCAATCCGGCTATCGGCGGACTCGGTAAAGGACATTTGGTGCGCGAAGTAGATGCTTTGGACGGCTTAATGGGACGAGTAATTGATAAAGCCGGAATCCAATTCCGTATGCTGAATCTTTCTAAAGGTCCTGCGGTTAGAGGTCCTCGTGCTCAAGCGGATAGAAGCTTATATAAAAAATATATGCTGGAAGCGCTGAAGGAAACTCTAAATTTGGAACTAAAAGAAGGTGCTGTTGAAGGTTTGCTGATAAAAGATAATACAGTTTGCGGCGTTAAACTTGCTGACAGTTCGGAATTCTTTGCTAAAGCCGTGGTTTTGACTACAGGCACTTTTTTAAATGGTGTAATGTTTACCGGTCATCAAACTTCTATTGGTGGACGTGTCGGAGATATATCTTGTACCGGTATAACACCATATTTAAAATCATTGGGGCTTCAGTTGGGGCGTCTTAAAACCGGAACTCCGTCACGTTTAAATGGTGACACTATAAATTGGGATATTTTGGAGAAACAATCCGGTGATAAAAATCCGGTTCCGTTTTCTTTTTTAACAAAAGAACTGCGCAACCGCCAAATAGACTGTGGCGTGACCTATACCAATGAAACAACGCATAAAATAATTCGCGATAATTTTTCTAAATGCGCTTTGTTTTCCGGCTTAATTACCGGTAAGGGACCGCGCTATTGTCCGAGTATTGAAGATAAGTTGGTGCGCTTTGCCGACAGAACTTCGCATCAGATTTTTTTGGAACCAGAAGGATATGATACTAATGTGGTTTATCCAAACGGTATTTCAACCTCATTGCCTGCTGATGTGCAAGATGCTTTTATCCATACTATGAAAGGCTTGGAAAATGTTGAAATACTGCGCTATGCTTATGCTATTGAATATGATTATGTTAATCCGCAGGAGCTGGATCATTGCTTAGCTGTTAAAAAATCAAAGGGTCTGTATTTGGCAGGACAAATTAACGGCACTACTGGATACGAAGAGGCTGCTGCCCAAGGATTGCTTGCTGGCGTTAATGCTGCATTATTCGCTCTTAACCGCGGCAAAGAATTTACAATTGACCGCAGCCAAGGTTATATTGGGGTTATGGTTGATGATTTAATTACCAAAGGTGTTGATGAGCCATACCGTATGTTTACATCTCGTTCCGAATATCGTTTGGTGTTGCGGGCAGATAATGCGGACGCGCGTTTAACCGAACTTGGCTATAATATCGGCTGTGTTTCAAATGATAGATACACTGTATTTAAAACTAAAGAAGAAAAAATCAAAAAGTTTGATGAATATTGTTCTGGCAAATTTATCTCTTATCCTGAAATTGAATCTTTAGGAATTACAGTTAAGCATAATGGTAAAAAGACCTTAAAAGACCTGCTGGGCTATCAAGATGTTTCACGTGAAACAATATCCAAAATTGCGCCTGAAAGCAGTAACATAGAAGATGATGTTTTCGAACAGGTTGAAATAAATGCTAAGTATTCAGGCTATTTAAAACGCGAATATGAAGATATCGCTGTATTTAAACGTGATGAAAATCTGCAAATCCGCGATGATATAGATTACTCTAAAATCGGCGGGCTTTCTACGGAAATGATACAGCGTTTTAGTGCAGTTAAGCCTAAAACTATCGGTGAGGCATCGCGTATAAAAGGCGTAACTCCGGCAGCTGTAACTGCTATATTGGGATACATAAAAAAATGATGGTGCAAAATTTTTCATATCATACGCATACAAATTTTTCTGACGGCAAAAACTCTTTAGAAGAAATGGTGGCTAAAGCAAAATCTTTGGGTTTTTGTGAACTTGGAATTAGCGACCATCTTTGTATCCATAAAAATATGCAGCAGAGTTTGTCTTATCCTTTATGGAAAAAACGCGGCAACGATCATATTTTTAAAAATGATTTTAAGGCGGCTTTGCCGGAATTTCAAAAACACTGTGAGGAAATTCGCAAACTTTCAAAAACAGAAAGTATAAAACTATATATCGGTTTTGAAGTTGATTTCTTTACTTATGATGGTTGGCTGGAAGAGTTTAATGATTTTTTGAGCAAGCTTGATTATGATTATGTCATCACTGGCAATCATATGCTGTTTGATGAAAAATGCGAAAATCTTTTTGATATATATGATTTGCCGATTCTGTATCCTGACTACTCAATGCAACAGGAATTTTTATGCCGTCACTTTAAAACTATTAAAAAAGCTGTTGAAAGCGGTGTATTTAAATTTTTAGCCCATATTGATTATGCTCGTAAACTTGGTGCCGGAATTTATGTGCCGGAAAATTATTTGCCTGAGCAGCTAAAAATATTAGATGTTTTGCAAAAGCAAAATACGGCTATGGAAATAAGTACCAAAGGTTTACGCAAAATCAGAGATTTTTATCCGTGTGAAACAATTTTAGCCGCCGCTGCAGAACGCAATATAAAGTTTGTTATCAGTGACGATGCGCATGCCGTTTCCGAACTTTGTGATAGATTTGATTTAGCTGAAGCGCGCTTATCACAGTTTGGTATAAAAAATCGTTTAAAGTTTTAGTTAATAACCTTTATATTTTGTTGCATAAAAAGCAAATAATCTATACTCTGTCTTTAGAGGTACAAAATGAATTTTGATGAAGAAGTTTTAAATTATCATGTTTCACGTGAAACATTGCAAAAATTGAAAGATTTTATGCAAATTCTTTTGGAATGGAATCAAAAAATAAATTTGGTCAGCAAAAACGCTGAAAAAGAACTAGAATTGCGCCATGTTTTAGATTCGTTGCAGCTGATAGATTATCTGCGCGATGATGTGAAATTGCTTGTTGATATCGGCAGCGGCTCCGGTTTCCCTGGAATTGTTTTGGCTATTGCCATGGCGGAGAAATTTCCGGCTGCTAAAGTCGTTTTGATTGAAAGTATAACTAAAAAGACGGTGTATTTAAAAGACGTGTGTCAGCGGTTAAATTTACAAAATGTTGAAGTTATAAATAATCGAGCTGAAAACGTTGTATTTAAAAATGTTGACTATATCACCGCCCGCGCTGTGGCTTCAATTGATAAAATTCTAGCTTGCACAACGGGTTTGTATTCTAAAAATACAGAATATGTTTTGCCTAAAGGTCATACCGGTATGGTGGAATTGGAAGAGGCAGATAAAAAGTGGAATATGACCGTTGATATTTTTGAAAACTTTTATGCCCGCCCGTTTGAAGTTGAACGTGGAAAAGAAGGTTATGTTTTTTGTTTGACAGAGGTGATGAAAAAATGAAAATAATATCTGTTGCAAACCGCAAAGGCGGTGTGGGAAAAACAACAACGACAATCAATATTGCTACAGCTTTGTCGGCAATCGGACGCCGTGTGCTGGTCATCGATTTTGATCCGCAGGGCAATGCTACAACTTCTATGGGAATAGCCAAGCAAAAAGAAAACTATTCTTCCTATGATGTTTTGATTGGCAAGTGCGATGTCAAAGAGGCAATTTTGCATACTGATTTGCCGAGATTTGATATGATACCATCCTCACCTGATTTAGCTGCAGCCGAAATTGAATTGGTAGAAGTTGAAAAACGCGAATTTGTGCTGAAAAAAGCTTTGAGCAGCTTAGAGGCAGTATATGATTATGTGCTGATTGATTGTCCTCCGTCGCTGAATTTAATTACTATTAACGCGCTGGTTAGTTCAAATTCGGTAATGGTGCCGCTGCAATGCGAATTTTTAGCGTTGGAGGGCTTGGCGGATTTAATGAAAAATATCAATGCTATCAAGCGTAATTTTAATCCAGCTTTGACTTTGCAGGGCATTATTCTTACAATGTACAGCAAGCAAAACAATCTTAGTCAAATGATAGAGGCTGATGTACGCAAATATTTTGGCGACAAAGTTTATCAAACGGTTATTCCTAGAAGCGTGCGTATAGCAGAAGCCCCGTCACATGGTAAGCCGATTTTGATTTATGATTTTAAAAGCGCTGGTGCGCAAGCCTATATTCAGCTGGCAAAAGAAGTTTTAAAAAGAGAAAAGGAGTTGTAGATGAACACTAATAATAAAAAATTTGGTCTTGGTCGCGGTTTGGAAGCGCTGCTTGGCGATGAAGAAATAAACCTGAATTTAGATGATGAAACCGCAGATGTTGAAAGCTTGGTTGAAAACACTGTATTTAAAAAAGAAAATTCAAATGAAATAAAAATTGCCGATATTATGCCGTGTGCTTTCCAGCCGCGTACGGAATTTGATCGCGATGCTTTGGAATCTTTAGCCGCATCAATTAAAGAAAAAGGTGTTTTACAACCGCTGTTGGTACGCAAGAAAAATGATAAATATGAAATTATCGCCGGTGAACGCCGTTGGCGCGCCGCTCAGCTTGCTGGATTAGATAAAGTTCCGGCGATTGTTAAAGATTTGTCAGACAGTGAAACATTGGAGATTGCATTAATCGAAAACCTGCAGCGTGAAAATCTTTCGGCTATTGAAGAAGCTGAAGGCTTAAACCGCTTAATGAATGAATATGAATACACGCAGGAAATTATTGGTAAAGTTATCGGTAAATCCCGCAGTTATATAGCCAATACCTTGCGTTTGCTCAGCTTGCCGGAAGAAATAAAACGCCTCGTAAAAGAAAATAAACTCTCAGCAGGACATGCCCGCGCTTTGATTGGCTGCGAAAATGCGGTTGAGCTGGCAAACAAAATTGTTAAGGAAGGATTGAGCGTGCGTGAGGCAGAAACCTTAGCTGCCAATGCCAAAGGAATAACCGTAAACAATATCACGCCAAAAGAGCCTAAACCGGTAGATTGGGATTTGCAAAAAATTATGGCGGATTTGGAAGAAAAATTAAAGCTGAAAGTTAAAATAAATGCTGGAAAAAAAGGTAAAGGTAGTATAACATTGCACTATAACACACCGGCTGAATTAAGCTCAATTTTAGATATATTAGAACAAAGATAGGAGAATTGAAATGGCTACAATTTTAGAAAAGATGTTGGAAAACTGCAAAAAAGCCGGATACTATCCGACTCAGAATATTGAAAAAATCGCCAAAGCTAAAAATATGATGTTTGGTGACAACGAATGGCAGCGCTGCCCGTGCGACGGTAACAATGAAAAAAGATACTGCATTTCTGAACTTTGCCGCAGCGATATTGAACGCGACGGAATTTGCCACTGCCGTTGCTATCAAAAAGCCAGCTCGGATAACAAATAGCTTTTAGTAAATAAGGGGCGTCCTTCTGAAACAGGGCGCCTTTCCGATGCTATGACCGATCCAAAATTTATACATTTGCGCGTTCACACCGCTTATTCTTTATCGCTTGGCGCTATGCTTGTACCTAAGTTGGTGCATAAAATGCACGATTTGGGCATACCATGTTGCGCCATCACCGACAGAGGCAATTTGTTTGGCGGCAAATGCTTTTCAAAATATGCTTCAGATGAAGGAGTTAAGCCGATTCTCGGCTCTGAGCTTTGCGTGCATAATGAGGATTCGGAAAACTTAGCTCTGTCAAAAGGCAAAGAATTGCCGCCGGATAGAATTATTTTGCTGGTAAAAGATGAAACCGGCTATAAATCTATTATGAAAATGTTTCGCCGCTATTATTTGGATAATATGGAACATAGCGACACTCCGCAGCTGACTATGCAGAATCTTCGTGATTTCAACGAGGGTTTAATTTGTCTTACCGGCGGTTATGAAGGTCCAATCGGACGGCTTATTTTGCAAAACCGCAATGATGAAGCCGAACAAAAGCTGCTTGAATATAAAGATATTTTTGGCGATAGACTTTATATGGAAATTTCCCGCGTCGGCTATGAGGAAGAAAAGAAAACCGAATCAGTGTTTTTAAAACTTGCCTATAAGCATAATATCCCGCTGGTGGCAACGAACGATGTTTTCTTTTTTGATGAAAGCATGTATGAGGCGCACGACGCACTTTGCTGCATTGCAGCCGGAGAATATGTGGCAAATGAGAACCGCCGCAAATATCTCCCAGGTAATCACTGGCGTTGCGAATCCGAAATGCTGAAGCTTTTCAAGGACATTCCGGAAGCTGTAGAAAATACGGTTAATATTGCCAAGCGTTGCAACTATCTTTCCTATAAAATGGAGCCGCTGCTGCCGATTTTTATTTGTCCTGAAGGTAAAACCCAAGACGAGTTCATTACCGAAGAAGCCTATAAGGGCTTAAATGAACGTATGAAGGTTCAAGTTTATCACGATGGAATGAGCGCAGAAGAACGTGCTGAAATAGACCGGCATTATTATGAGCGCTTGGATTATGAATTAAGCGTTATCAAAAAAATGGGCTTTCCTGGCTATTTTCTTATCGTGTCTGATTTTATCCGCTGGTCAAAAACCCATGGTGTGCCAATTGGTCCAGGGCGTGGTTCCGGCGCTGGTTCCATTGTGGCATGGGCGCTGAAAATTACCGACTTGGATCCGATTCGCTTAGATTTGCTGTTTGAAAGATTTTTGAATCCGGAACGCGTTAACATGCCGGATTTTGACGTGGACTTGTGTCAGGAAAACCGCCATAAAACCATTGAATATGTACAAAAAAAATATGGTTACGACCATGTTGCGCAAATTATCACCTATGGTAAATTGCAGTCAAAAGCCGTGATTCGCGATGTGGCGCGTGTGCTGCAAATGCCGTATAGCCAAGCGGATAGAATTTCTAAAATGATTCCGCTGGGGCAGGGTGGTAAAAACCCGACCTTGCAGGAAGCTTTAGACCAAGTGCCGGAGCTAGAAGAAATGCGGGTAAAAGATCCGCAGATTAACAAGCTGTTTGATATAGCCATGAAGCTTGAAGGCTTATATCGTAACTCTGGTATGCACGCTGCCGGCGTGGTTATCGGCGACAGACCGCTTGACCAGCTGGTGCCGCTTTATAAAGATCCGCGTGCCGAAATGCCGGTAACCCAATATGATATGAAGTTTGTAGAAGAAACTGGTCTGATTAAGTTTGACTTTTTGGGTCTGAAAACTCTGACGGTTATTAAGCGCGCGGTGGACTGGGTAAAGAAAACGCATGGCATAGAGCTGGATATGGCGGCGGTGCCTTTGGACGATAAGCCGACTTATGAGCTGATGCAGGAAGGCAATACCAGCGCTATTTTCCAATTTGAATCTTCAGGCATGCGCGATGTAATGAAACAAATCAAACCTGACCGTTTTGAAGATTTAATCGCCGTTATTTCTCTTTACCGCCCGGGACCGATGGATAATATTCCAACCTACATCAACCGCAAGCACGGACGGGAAGAGATTAAATACCTGCACCCCGACTTGGAGCCAATTTTGGGCGAAACCTACGGAATTATGGTTTACCAAGAGCAAGTTATGAAAATTGCTCAGGTTTTGGGCGGCTATACTTTGGGCGGTGCCGATAAGCTGCGTAAAGTTATGGGTAAAAAAATGCGCGATGAAATTCCGCACCAGCGCCAAATGTTTACCGACGGCGCCATCAAAAAAGGTATAGACGGCGAAGTTGCCAAGACCATTTTCGACCAAATGGAAAAGTTTGCGTCATACGGCTTTAACAAATCGCACGCCGCTGCATATTCGCTGATTTCTTACCAAACAGCGTATTTAAAAGCCCATTATCCGGTAGAATTTATGTGCGCCATTATGGATTTTGATATAACAAACACCGATAAGGTTTTGTTCTATACCGAAGAGTTTAAAAAAATGGGCTATAAGGTTTTGCCGCCGGATATCAATATGTCTAATGCTTTGTTTAAGGTTGAGGGAAATAATATCCGCTTTGCTCTTGCCGGCTTAAAAGGCGTGGGCGAGGCAAATATGAATGCCATTGTCGAAGAACGTGAGAAAAACGGCAAGTTCAAAAGCATTTCCGACTTTATTCACCGCGTAGACGTAAAGCAAATCAACCGCAAACAGCTTGAGCAGCTGATAAAAGCTGGCGCTTTTGACTGCTTAGATGCCAACCGCGGCAAGCTTTTTGCCAATATTGAAAATATCATGCGCCATATTGCCGCTGCGGCAGAGCTTAAAAACAGTACGCAAACCTCGCTGTTTGGCAGTGAAGAGCTAAACTCGACTGTAAAATTACAGGATAAACCGGATTGGCCGGCTTTGGAACGCCTGCAGTTTGAGGCAGAAGCTATTGGTTTCTATTTATCGGCGCACCCGCTTGATGTCTATAAAGAAAGTATGGAGCGTTTAGGCGTCACTACATACGCTGATGCGATAAAAGGTATAAAAACCGGCGATACAATTTATGCTAACCTAGCTGGCTGTTTGCAGGGATTTCAGAAAAAAGTCAGCAAGAGCGGCAAGCCGTTTGCTTTTGTAAAACTTTCGGATACCTCTTCAGCTTATGAAGGGTTGTTATTTTCGGACGGAATCACTAAATTTGAACATGCCATAAATAGCGGTTTACCGCTATTCGTCAAAGTAAAAATAGAAAAGCAGACAGAAGATATTCCCCCGCGCATGCTGTTTAATGTCATAAAAACTTTGGACGAGGAAATTACGGAAAACTCAAAAGGTTTGATTATTGTTGTAAACAATGTTGAAGCCGTGCGTCCGATTCGCGAAGTGCTGTCGCATGAGCGCTACGGTACCAACAAAGTATACATCAAGCCAGAAAATGACGATTGGGATATTCGTATAGAACTTAAAAACGGATATGCTTTGGCAAACGGCGACTTGCTGTCGTCAATTCGTGCCATTGCAGGCGTTTCATTGGTAAAGGAAATATAAAATGAAATTCACATTCCCTAAATTGGTTTGGAAAACGTTGTCTTTATTTCAAAACAGTTTTGAGCACTATAAAGCTATAGCTTTTTATGCTTTGGTTATGACGGTAATTTCTTTAGCCTTTGGGCAAAATTATTCCTGTGATATGATGAATCCAGCATGGTGGTGTCCGAATTTAACTTCGGCAATGTTTTTTGTTGATAAATTTTTAATGCTATGCGTTATTTTTGCCTTTTTTGTAGATTTTTACGATATAGAATTTAACGGTAAAAAATTTTCTCTAAAAAATATAATCAGTTTGGAACGCGGACGCTTGAAAAAAATCGGTTTATTGTTTTTGGTTTTACTCCTGCTGATTTTTTCATTAGTAATGGTTGTTGCTATGGTTACAAAAGAGCCGAATCCAAATTGGAAAATAGAGTTTATTTATTTTCTGATAGCATTTGCCTGCTGCTGGGTACCGTTTTTAATTGTGCGTTTGGCAGGTGCTGTCGGCAGCTATATGGCAAATGGAAAATTCCCGTCGCTAAAACTTATTTGGCAGCAGACAACCGATAAAAGTTTCAGCATTGTTTTTACATATGGCGTGATTTTGCTCTTAATCAACTTTATCACTTTTCAGTTGAATCTTCTATTAAAAATATTTCTATATAAGAATTTTTATTTTGTAACAACTATTGTGGTTGATTTTGCCGCAAATTATATTATTTGTTTGTATGTTGTGATGATTATGATGGTGATTCAATCGCAGTTGGAGATTTTTTCACCGGAAAATCCGAGTCCGTCAGATGAAAATACAGCTATGGATTCGCAAAAAAATGATCTGCTTGCAGACAGCCGAAAACAATGGCTCCAGAGTCAAAAAATCGGCTAAAAAAGCAAAATTGCCGAAATCCTGCAAAAATAAAAAAGAAAAGAAGTAAACTAAAAGAGCCGAGCAAAAAAACTCGGCTTCTTTATCAAAATATTATTTTTTAGCTCCGTCTTTTAAACCGTCTTTAAGACCGTTCTTTAGTCCGTCTTTCAAATTTTTATGACGTCCGTTTTTCAAGCCGTCTTTCATACCGGCTTTGTATCCATTCTTAAGACCGTCTTTTAATCCGTCCTTAGTTCCGGCTTCCAAACCGTTTTTCAAACCTTGTTCTAAAGTTTTTCCGGTTGTTTCTTCTGCATCGGCATTATTCGTTATTCCCCCGCAGCAAAGCAGAAAAG
>CAVEOB010000027.1:0-21285 GCA_963617265.1 Mediterraneibacter gnavus | reverse complement strand
GATTCTTTCTACAAATTCTTTTACGTTTTCTGCTTTTTTCATGGTCGTTTTCTCCTTTTTATAGTGGATAATAGGTTAAAAATACGCTTGTCAGCAGCAACAGAGCCACCGGCAGCACAACTTTTTCAAACGGGAAATGGGCGTGATTATGGTTGCACGATTTCATAAATTGATAAAATTTCTGCGAATAAGTATATATAAGCGCACCTAAAATCGCGGCAAACAAAAAACTATCCATATAAAATATGCCGATAATCGCCGGTATATAATGCAATTTACCCATATAGATAAAACCGATTGAACTTAACGACAGCAGCATTAAAATTGCATTTCTGCCGGCAAAATGCCAATTCTTTTTATCAAACCACAAAATCAGCCAATAGCCAAGCAAAGCAAACATGGCTCCCGCCCAAAGTCCGACAATATCGTCACTGATGCCCAACGTTCGGGCTATTTCCAAAGAAGCGCCGATAGCCACCGTACAAACCATACACGCCGGATTTGCCAATGCTGTTTTAATATTTCCAATTAACATTGCCGCTAAAACTAAAGAAAATTTCATTTTTATTCTCCCATACTTTCATTTTATCATATATATGATAATTACTATATATAAAAAATGTCAAGTATTATTTTAAATATATTTGATACAATAAAAAAACACCAATCATCTAAAAAGACGAAAGGTGTTCTTTTATTATAAATCATACGATTTATCACAAAACTTATCCCAGAGCCAAACCATTGGATCGACAAGTATCATTCCAATAAAACCGACAATAATTCCGCTAAAGCGTTCAAACAGACCGCATTTATATTTTGGCGAAACGGATAACTTTAAAATATGAAAAAACAAAGGTTCCATATAAGAAAGATTAAAATTATTAAACAGAATTATAAAAATCACAGAAATATTATAGAAAAATTTACAACCTGCGTCAATAATCTAATAAAACTTATTAAAAAATGGAGATCTTAATGAAAAAATTTGCCTTATTGATTACTGCTCTCTCATTATGCTGCGGCTGTACAGACTCGGTGTTTTTAACAAAACAAGACAGCGGAAAAAGCATAGAACTTTCAGTCGGCGAAAAAGTAACAGTGAAAATTGCCGAGAATCCGACTACCGGATATGGCTGGGAGTTTTTTACCGAACCTGAAAATCAAGATATCATCGGCGACATCAAAGAAGAATATATGCAAGATAAAGCTGAAAACGGCATGGTCGGCGTCGGCGGTGTTAAAAGCTATAGCTTTATAGCTCAAAAAAGCGGAGAAGTTGTGCTGAAAGGCTATTATTTCCGACCTTGGGAAAATAAAGACACCGACAGCGCCGAAACTGTTAATTATAAAATTTCAGTCCATTAATATAAAGCGCTTGTTTACAAAATCCTTTGCTTTTCGACCGGATTTATATTTATAGCCTTGACCGGACAGCCGCTGGCGCAGGCTCCGCAGCCAATGCACATATTGGTATTAACCTGCGGATAACCGCCTTTTTCTTTGCTGACGGCTCCACGCGGGCAGTTTGTTACGCAAAGACCGCACCTGATGCAAATATCTTCATCAATCGACGCCAACCCGATTTGCGTTTTTTGTTTTTGCGCCAAAGATAATTTACGGATTGCGCCTGACGGGCAAACCTGCGAGCATTTATGGCAATTATAATCGCAAAAACTATCGCCGTATTCAATGTGTACGGTGGGATAATCGCTGTTGGCTTTTTTGATGATTTTCATCGGGCAGTTTTGCACACAGAGATTGCAATTTAAACAATGATTGGCAAATTCTTCGGCGCTTTTAGCTCCAGCCGGAACAATAATTTTTTTGATTTTGGCTGAAATATATTTGCTAATTTCAAGACATCCTTTGAAAGCCACAGCCAAAACTGCCGCAGCTGCTCCGCCGTCAATCAAAAAGTCTGAACCTGTAATAAACGCACCGGCAGAAGTCATCATCAGTTCGGCAACATTGGCAACTTCATCAGCTGTTCCTGGACGCCCTGCCGGACATTTGGCAAACATATTTTTATAGAAATCACCGCGCGGACCGTTAAATTCATCAATCGCCAGCGGAGTGACGATAATCCCTGGAGAAATGGAATTGATACGCGCACCGCGTTCGCCCCATTTAACGGTTTCTGCCATAACCCGTTTGACATTACAGCGTTTTGCCAGCTGATAAGCATGCAGCGTATCGCTGATATTTTCCGACTGCAATAAATCCAATTTCAGCAAATCTTCAGTCGGCGTGCAAGACAGCTGTTCGTCTTGTTCGGGCGTCAGAGCTGGCATACGGTGACCGGATTGGCTGGAAATGGTAATACCGACGCCGCCGCGTTTAATAACTTTGCCTACTTCTTCCAGCAGCACCGCCGTACCATATAAATCAACCTTTAGAATTGTCGCTATCGGCGCTTGGCTCGGTGACACGCCGACGGCGTTAACAAGCATAGCAATTTCGCCGTATTTTTGAGCATAAGCAATCATATTTTTGATAGAATCGCGGGAAGACAAATCCATTTCCACGGCTTCAACATCAAAACCGGCATTAGTCATAATCTGCGCAATATTCTACGCATTGTGCAGATTCTTGTCACCGATAATAATTTTTTTATCGGCACCGAGACGGCGGGCAATTGCCATACCGATTTGCCCAGCGCCAGTTAAAAGCATTACATCTTTAGCCATCAATTAAATCTCCTGTTATTTTAATTTGCTGTATTCTTCGTCAGTAACCGGTTCCAGCCATTCGTTGGAAGCACCGTCTGCCGGAACAGCCAAGGCAATATGCGTAAACCAGCTGTCTTTAGCCGCACCGTGCCAATGCTTTACTTCTGCCGGAATATTCACCACATCGCCGGCATGCAGTTCCTGCGCTGGTTTGCCCCATTCTTGATAATAGCCGCGTCCGGCGGTAACCAGCAGAATTTGTCCGCCTTTGTGATGAATATGCCAATTATTGCGGCATTTCGGCTCAAATGTAACGTTTGCAATATGCACACCCTCGTTTGTCAGAGGCTGTAGATAGCTTTTACCGATAAAATATTTAGCATAAGCCACGTTTTCGGTGCCAAAACCAAAGAGTACGTTTTTAGCCGCAGCCTCAGAAGCGATGTTCAAAATTTCTGCCACTTGTTCATCGGTCAAACCGTTGTGCTTGCCAATATTGATATGGCTGTTGAGCTGGCTTTCCACGCCGTTAATAGATGCCAGCATAGCAATCGTTGCCAGTTCACGGGTTTGCCAGTCAACATTATCGCGGGCAAAAATATCGCCGAACAAATGAGCTTTCAAATATTCATCAACCGCCGGAGCAAACTCAAATAGTTTGCCTTTTACCGGAGCGCCGACAAGTTTGGTTTGGTTTTCTGTGCCAAATTCCAAGCTTGTGCCTTGCGGTTTGGCAGACGGCAAAGCACCCTGCTCGTCTTTATTGCTGCGCTCTTCTTCCAAAGCCATCAGCGTACCGAGAGCGTTTAAACTACGAGGAAAACCGCAGTAAGCATAAACTTGGGTCAAAATTTCTTTATATTCATTTACGGTCACGCCGTTGTCCAAGCCTTTAGCCAAAGCTTCTTTTAAGCCTTTTTGGTCGCCGCGCGCCGCATAAGCAGCAGCTTCAGCAATAGATTGTTGTTTTGCATTCAAACTATTTTCAGCCATAGTATTTTCTCCTAAAAATAAAGATGTTCCAATAATGATTGTACTTAAAACTTTTTTCAGCATTTTAAACTCCATAATTTATTGTTTGAAGCAAGTGTAATCTTTAGAGCTTACTCTAAGTCAAGACTTTTTTTGAAAAAAAATAAAAAAATGAATTCTTGCTTTATATTCAAAATATCGGCTGTTTATTTTTGCTTGCAGGTATAAAATTAACCGCCTAATTTTTTTATTGACTCTTTATACAAAATAAATAAATTAAAGACCGTTTATCTTATAATTCTGTTTAATTATGGTTTTAAAATTTATCACATGTTCAGGTGCCGACGAACACACAAACATTGATGATTTGTTGGCTTTGGCGAAAGAATACCCTATGATGGAAATTGGTATTCAGGTTTCACACGCGAACCTCACTAAAAATCCACCGCGCTTTGACTGGCTGATGGCGCTGCATGAAAAGGTTGTCAAACAGCATCTTGCTCCCAACATCGCATTGCATATCTGCGGCGAATGGGTGCAGCAGTTTGCAAACCGCGAGATGCTGCCTGAAGCTGACTACTTTATGTCGTTGGCTGACGGTCACCGCGGCTTTTTTATCAAACGTCTGCAAGTCGACCTATTGATAGGAAACAACTATCTTGTCAACTTTGGGCGTTTCTGTCAGGCTATGACCGACCGCGCTTCCCGTCATATCGTGCTTCCGTATAATGACAGCAACGCCGGTTTCATTCACCGCCTCTACAGCAAGGACATAATGTTCGACTGCTTGTTCAATGACTTTCAAAACGGCAAAGCCCTGCCGCAAAAACACGAATCTCCAGTCTTTAAGAATAGACTGCAAGGCTATTCCGGAGGTTTCAGTGCAGAAAACATCGCCACTGAGCTGCCAAAGCTCTCAAAAATTCTCAGCACCAAGCGCAAAATTTATATTGACGCTGAGAGCCAGCTGAAAGACGACCGTGGATATCTTGATTTGCAAAAATGCAAAGCCTATATCCAAAACGCTTTGTCGGCAGTAAAGTAACTGACATCTTCTAACGAAAGACCGCTTAACTAATAAAGCGGTCTTTCGTTTTTATACGCATAATTCCTTATTACTGGTTCAGCATTTCAGCAAAAGGCTCCAGCACTCTCGGCAGCACGCCCTTCAACGCCGAAATGCAAACTCCGTAATTGGTTATGGCTACACCAGCTTGTTCGCATTTGTAAATCCGTGATAAAACCTCTTTGCGGTTGATTGCGCAGCCGCCGCATTGAATCACCAGCTTGTAATCTGCTAAATTTGTAGCGAAATCGCAGCCACTGACATGGTCAATCTGCAAATTTTTTCCGGTTTTCTTTTTCAGCCAGTTCGGAATTTTCACCCGCCCAATGTCGTCTTCAACCGCATGATGCGTGCATGATTCGGCAATCAGAATTTTATCACCGTTTTCAAGCCTATCTATCATCTCCGCACCTTTAACCATTTTTTGCAAATCGCCTTTGAAACGCGCCATCAAAATGGAAAAAGTCGTGCATTTAATATCCGCCGGAGTTTCGGCAACCATTTTATCAACCACCTGCGAATCACAAACCACCAAAGCCGGCGGATTTTTGAAGTTTTGCAGCACCGCTTGATAATCATTTTCTTTGACAACCAACACATTTTGCTCGTGGTCCAAACAATCGCGTATAGCCTGCACCTGCGGCATAATCAAGCGTCCTTTCGGAGCCTCGTAATCTATAGGAATAATCATCACCACCGTGCTGTGAGCAGGAGCCAAATCACCAAGCAGCGGACGGCTGTTTATAAAGTCTTCGGGGCACGCCTTTATCAGCGCCGCTTTAAGCTCGTTCAGCACCTTATCGCGGGAACCTTTATCTACAGCGCAGACAGCAATTCCGTCAGCCGCGGCAATGTTATATTTATCCGCTTTGTTATAAACTTTAATCAGCGGAATTTTATGTTGGCTGGCAAGAGCGATTATCTGCTTTTCGACATTACCTATTTTATCGCCCTCGCACACCATAATTGCAACATCGGCGCGCTCTAAAACCCGAGTAGTTTTTGCTAATCTTTTTTCTGAAAGCTCTGTTTCATCGCCAAACCCCGCAGTATCCAGCCACAAAACCGGTCCAATCGGCAAAAGTTCCTGTGCTTTTTCCACCACATCGGTAGTAGTTCCGGCAATATCGGAAGTTATCGCGGTTTCTTGACCAGTCACCAAGTTTAAAAAACTTGACTTTCCGGCATTTACGCGACCGAAAATAGCAATTTGCAAGCGCAAAGATTTTGGTGTATTTTGCATTTTTATTTCTCCTTAAATTTTTGCCAATTAGCGGCGATAATTTCTGAAAATCCGTCTGTCTTCATTTCTAAAGCAGCGGCAATTTTTTCCACCAGCAGCGGCAGATTCTGCGGCAAAGACTGCACGCCTTTTTGTCCTGATTGATATGGTCCGTCCGTTTCTAAAAGCAGCTGCTGAATATTAAGCCGCTGCAGCAATTCAGGATAATTTTTTTTGCGTAAAATTGAAAAATTTAATCCCAAATAAAAATCATATTTTTGCAGTCCTCTTCCCCACTCTGCCGAACCAGTAAACGAATGGAAAATGGTCTTTTGCGGCAAAACAGACAGCAGCGGTCGCAAAATTTCATCGGCTTTGACGGCGTGCATAATCAGCGGACGCTGATATTTTTGCGCCAAAGCAATTTGCTTCTGCAAAATTTCTATCTGCTTGTCGATATTAGGATTTTTCAGCCTGTCAATTCCACATTCTCCAAGCCATAACTGCGGATTCTGCTGCAAAAGGCTTTCCAACCGCTCAGTCCAATCTGCTGCAGCTTCGGCAATATACCACGGGTGCACGCCAATAGCCGGAATAATACCCTTAAATTCTGCGGCAATATCCAGCACTTTTTGCCAATCCGTCGGGTGCGATGAAATGTTAACAAACTCGCAAACATTGTTTTTGTTAGCATTTGTTACTACATTTTTAACATCTGCCGGACTATAATCCTGCAAATGAATATGGGTATCAGCGTAATTCATTTTATAAAACCCTTTAATATTGAGGAGATAATAGCAATTATGAGTATTTTTACAAGACCTGTTTTACAAATAAATTTAGATAATTTAGTGGCTAACTATAAAAAGTTATGTGAAATTGCGCATCCGGCGGTTGCCGCCGCGGTAGTCAAAGACAATGCCTATGGTTTGGGCGCCGAAATGGTGGCGGAAACTTTGTATAATAAAGCGGATTGCCGCAACTTTTTTGTAGCGCATGCGGTGGAAGGTGAACGAATCGCTCCTTTGGTGCCGGCGGCTAAAATATTTGTGCTGCAGGGAATTGGCGATGACAGTTTGGAATTGTTTGAAAAATATAAGCTGATTCCGGTTATTGCTTCGCCGGAAATGCTGCAGTTTTGGAAAAAACACGAAATTAAAGGCGTAAAACCAGTTATTCAGGTGGAAACCGGACTGAACCGTTTGGGTTTTCGTTTGGAAGACTTTGAAAAGCTAAAACCTGATGAGATGAAAATGTTTTCATTTGTGCTGAGCCATTTAGCCTGCGCTGATGAAAAAGACCACTTTATGAATCAGCATCAGCTGGATAATTTCAACTTTATCCGTCAGCAGTATTTTCCTAAAACTCCGGCTACGCTGTCGGCGTCGGACGGTGCTTTTCTCGGCGCTGATTTTTGCTGCGATATGGTGCGTTTGGGCGCGGCTATGTATGGTATAAACACTGCTCCGTACCGTCCAAATCAAATGAAAAATATTATAACCATAAAAGCTCCGGTTTTACAAATTGCCAATTTGCCTAAAGGCGATTTTGTGGGCTACTCGGCAACTTACCGCGCGGCAACCAACCGCAAAATAGCTATTGTTTCGATTGGTTACGGCGACGGATTGCCGCGTTCGCTTTCCAATGTCGGCAAGGTGTTTTTCAACGTGTGCGGCAAGTGGAATGAAGCACGTATCATCGGCAGGGTTTCAATGGATAATGTAATTTGCGATGTAACCAGTGTGGATAATTTAGAGGTCGGAGACTGGGGGTATTTGGTGTTTGATGAATATACTTTGGACGATATTGCCCGCGATGCCGGAACTATCAGCTATGAGGTGCTGTCGAGGCTTGGCAAAAATCCGCGTTTTGTACGGGAAATTCTGCCGGCAAAATAAAAAAATCTGCCGATAAATCAAAAAACTGTTGATTTATTCATTAAAAAGGTTTTCTTATGTTAAAGATGTGTTACAGTTATCTAAATTTATGTTGAGTTAATTTATTTTTAGGAAGGATGAAATGAAAACTATTACCCGTATCAGCATTACTGAAGCAATCTATGAAGAAATCGGCTTATCCCGCAAAGATTCCGGCGATGTTTTGGATATGATTTTAGATGAAATCAGAGATGAATTGGTTAGTGGTCAGGATGTAAAAATTTCTTCGTTCGGCACATTCAGCCTGCGCAAAAAAAACGCCCGTATCGGTCGTAACCCTAAAACCGGCAAAGAAGCCGAAATTACTCCTAGAACGGTTATTTCATTCAAACCTTCGCAAATTTTGAGAAAGGCTGTTAACGCTGAATAAGTGATGGCGAAAGGTTGCGCTTATGGTTGTGGTGAATAAATCTAAATCTGCTTTTAGAACAATTGCCGAAGTTGCAGACGAATTGGGGGTTGCTACCCATGTGCTGCGCTTTTGGGAAACAAAGTTCGCCCAAATCAAGCCAATGAAAGCCAGCGGCGGACGCCGCTATTATCGTCCGGACGATGTCGAGGTTTTAAAGCTGATAAAGAATCTGCTTTATAGCAACCGCTACACCATTGAAGGAGCGCAGCGCCTGATTAAAGAAAAAGGCTTGAAGAATCTTTTGGGCGAAGAGGAAATTCAAAAAGACTTTTTTGAAGAAGAAGAGCCTGATTTACCTTTGGGGCTTGAACCTTTGCCGCGTAAAGTAGAAGAACCTGAAATGCCGCCAATAGATTTGTCGCCGGTTTGCGATGCTATCAGCGAGCTGCGGGCTTTGCAGCAAAAATTGAAGAATTTGTAAAAATTGCCAAACAAAAACTCCGCTTATCCTAAAAGATAAACGGAGTTTTTTCTGCTAGAGATATTTAAATCGGCTGAAAAACGTGTATGTTACGTTCAATTCCATTGTCTGTATACTTGTAATTCCAAAAATATTTAGCCTTTAATATAATATCCTTCGGTTTCTTTGGCTCATACCACTCAGGTTTATACTTCGTTGGATTAAAGCGCATAGGCTCATCTTTTTGTTCTATCTGCGCCTCCATTTGAAAATACCCTATCTGCCGTGTTTCCAAAGACCTCTTTATACAATAGAGACCGGCATTAGAAAATGAGCCTCCTTTTGCATAATACAGTTCCACAAGCTTGCAGATAACCTCTTTGTCATAGACTGACTTGAAAACAATCAAGTATTGAACGTCATGAATGGTAATGCGCCCGCCGGCAAGAAGCCAAAATTCCATATTTCTTACAGAATATTCCAGCTTTGAACCGGAAAACATATTACCATATCCTGAAGACGGCATAATTTCCGTCATAAGTTCCAAAAACTTTTTGTACCCGAGATGTGTTTTATCGATATACGCATCATATTCACGCCAAAAGTCCGTACTGAACGGAAAACGGAAGTATTTTTTCTCTTTCAGCTGATTGATTTTAGCTTCCAAGGCATCTAGCTTAGAATCGCTTACAGGCGGAGCAGGTTCAGAATTCACAGCGGCAATTTTTTGCTGCAAATCTTTCAGCTCCGGAGTCAATTCAACACCGCTGCCAACAGCTTTGTCAAAAAACTCTTTGTACAAATCATTCAAATTATCCATAGTAATAAAAATTTAGTGAGACATAATTATAAATAAGTAAACTTAATCTACCCCATTTAGACTATTTTGTCAAATAATTTTTACACAAACCACACAAAAACTCTAATAGCATATGCAAATGCGATGAAATTTTTAAGCAACGTGTCAACTAATACTCACTCTCGTAAACTCAGATAATGAGGCTAATACGCATTAACTTTTTTGCGCCGTGTACAAACAAAATACATAACGAACTAGCAAAAACTTGGATAATGAGCTTAATGCGAAGTAAGATTTTTTCGCGGTGTACAATGAGGTACATAAGAAAAAATCTTACCAGCAGAAAGCCATTAGACGAGTTTTCTTCATTAGATGAGTTTGCTCAGAAAATTACCGTTAATACAGGTGGCTACATTCTCAAATTTAAGTAACTTATCAACTATATCCGCGACTTTTTCTGGCGTATATGGACGATAACAAAAGTCCATGCGGAAATAATCCGGCTGCAAATCTTTAGCCTCGGAAGCTATGCAATACGGAGCCGCATCAAACATCATCACTTGACAATCTCGAGATAATGCCTTGTATTTATGTCCGTTTTGTTCCATATCAAACCATTTTTCGCCATGCGTACAACTGCGGCAATCATTATCCCTGATGCAGCCCACACTCATAAACAAAGGAACATCTTGATAAATAATCAAACTTGTTTGCAAACAAGATTTTTCAATTATTTTACAAATATTTATTTTAGTATCTTCAAGCGACAATGTAACTTTAGAAGCTCCGATTTTCTTTGCCATGGCTATTGCCTGCGTATTCAGCATATACAAAGATGAATCAAAGCTGATATCTAACTGATTCAGCGGCAAAACTTCCAAAGCCCAATAGTTGACCGCTTCCCATTTTTTGTAGCCGCCAGCAAGCAATTTAGCAATGATATCTGCATATAGCTGCGGGTGACGGCAAACCGCCGGCAAAGCCATCCTAACCTTATTTTTCGGCAGTTTGCTTAATCCGCTCAATTCACTGTTCGGACTGATTAAATAAATGATTTCACTTATATCATTTAAATCTATATTTTTCAAATAGTTAAGGTTATCAACTTTTACTGCAAATTTAGGCTGCCAACTGCCTTTTGCCAGCGTTCCCGTTTCCGGTAAAACCACAGCCGGCTGTTCAAATTTAATTTGGCTATACAGTTCACGCCGCAATTCATTCAACAGTGAAGACGGAGTAAACAAATTATTTGGATTTTCAATATGTAATTCAGCCAAGTTAAAGTTAGTATCGCCGGTTTTTGCAAACGCCGCCTGTATTGCCTCTTGACTTTTCTGCGGATTATTCGCTGGCATAAACTGTCCTTTAATCTCCGCTGTATAAACTCCTGATTTTGCAGTTATGCAATTATCTAAAACTTTAACTTCAACATATATATCATTATTATTACGATATAATCCCGCTTTAGGTTTTTCATAATGATAAGCACCTTTTACTTCGCTGGCAGAGGCTAAATAAACCTTCCACCCCTTGCCCAGCTGCGGACATTGGCGCGGCAATTCAATTTCTACCATTGCTCCGGATTTTGCTTCAAACACATTCTGCTTATTGACGCGCATTTTCTGCACTGCAAAGCCAAACGGCTTTTCCATACCTGGAATATCTATCTGCAAACCGTCGTGACGCGCGATTTTATGCGCTGTCTTAAAGCGCAGCCAGCCCTGACTGCTTTGCTCCACTTCGCCGACTGGCAAGCCTCTGTGCCCCACAAAATTACGGTCTATAATATCTTTGTTTTTGCCCTCAAAATGGAATTGACACCACGGACGGGAGAAAATTTGCTTAATCCGTTCTTCACGCTCGGAATCTGCGCCCTTGCCGTCTAAAATTCGTCGATAATAATCAGTTACCGCCGCCACATACAGCGCAGATTTTTTACGTCCTTCAATTTTGAGCGAAGTTACCGGCATTTGCAGTACTTTTTCTTGCAAAGCCATATCTTTCATAGAAAAATAATGTGCTTCTTTTCCGCCGTTTTTGAAGCAAGCCCGACACGGATACAAGCATTTGCCGCGATTGGCGCTGCGTCCGTATTCCAAAGCCGAAAACTGACATAATCCGCTGTAAGAATAGCATAATGCGCCATGAATGAAAGCTTCGGTTTCCAAGTTAGGAATGGCGGCGATTTCTTTAATTTCCGCCAAAGTCAGCTCTCGCGCCAAAACCACGCGTTTAAAGCCCATTTTCTGCAAAAACAGCGCGCCTTCTTTGTTATGCACCGCCATTTGCGTGCTGGCGTGCCGCTCTATCTGCGGATATTTTTCCTGCATAACCCTTGCCACGCCCAAATCCTGCAAAATAACGCCGTCAATCCGGCAGCGCACGCACATATCCAGCATTTGCAACAAATCTGGCAGTTCGTCTTCCTGCAAAACCGTGTTAATCGCAGCATAAACCTGGCGTTTCAGGTGGTGCGCATAGGCGGTAAACTCATTTAATGCCGGTTCGTCAAAGTTTGTCGCAGTCGCCCGCGCCGAAAACTTTGGCAAACCCAAATAAACCGCATCCGCACCATAATAAAGCGCCGCATAGCCGGCTTCTATATCTCCGGCCGGAGCCAATAATTCTTGCTTTTTCATCAAAAAATGTCCTCAAATTAAAAAGTTGAGGACAAAATACGGCAATCAGCCCCGCTTGTCAAGCATCATCAAAGCAAACCATCGCGGCAAAGCTTGGCAAATATCGGCTTATTTAAGCCCAAGCGTTCAATCAAAACCGACGGACGGCTTTCCACCGCCAGCGGCTGTTCGGCAAATTTATCGTCTTTACGGGTCTTCAAAACCGCGCTCGGCAGCTCCGAACGCCCGATACAAGCCGAAAGATACACCCAAGCTTCGTCATTGTCTTTTAAGTTCTCCACCGCTAACCGGCGGGCATATAAATTCAGTGTCAAATCCGCCTTGCTGGCGTCTTTGGTCCAAGGCGAGCCGCCGCCTATAGGGCTCGAGGTTTCATAAAAATCGCACGCCAGCTTCCGCCCTGTAACCCCGCAGTCCGCCACGCTGGAATGACAAGTGTAGCAGCCAGTGCCGTTCACAATCAGCTTTTCCGGTTCCTGCTCCAAAATTTCCACCACAAACGGACGCAGCTCCTCTTGCTGTTTCATCGGAATAGCGACTACCGCTGTTTTTATTTTGCCGCCGTCCATGGTAATCTGCGTTTTAATATCCAAACCTAAGTTATCACTCAAACGCGCTTTTTCATACAAAGCCTTGCACAAACGCCGTGCCAAATATAATTCCGCCGGAATATTGCCGTTTCCTTGGCTGGCATAGCCCACAAACACTCCTTGATCGCCCCAGCCGTCACGCTCCACGCCCTGTGCAATTTCCGCCGATTGGCAGCTTATTAAATCCCAAACCCGCACTTTATCGGCATTTAGAGCTTCATCACCCCAAATTTTGGCATAGCGAGCATCATAACCAATTTCCCGCACAGCTTGCCGCACATGCTCTTCCATAAATTCAAACGAAATTTTACCGCTGATTTCCCCGCCTAAAACTACGGTCTGATTTTTTACCATAACTTCAACGCCATAGCGCACAGACGGGTCTTGCTCCAAACATCTGTCCAAAATATAGCTTGAAATATAATCTGCTGTTTTATCAGGGTGTCCCAAAGACACTGCTTCTGCTGTCTTTAACATATCTTTTCTCCTTTTTAGTCCATTTGACTGCTGGACAAGTCGGTTATAAATCCACATTGCGGTTGTCATTCCCGCACCGCACATATTAAGCATAAGCCTTGTGCATTGTCAAGTTTTTATGTTGCCAATTTTGCCGCCGCCTGTTATTTTGAGTAAAAAAAAGGAGCTATATTATGAAAAAAATCGGCATTATTTTCGCCATGAATAAAGAATTGGAGTTTTTTGCCTCTGCCGTGTCTGATTTTACTAAAGAAAAAGGCAAAAATCATACTTTTTATCACGGAATTTTAGAAAATTACGAGCTTTTTGCCGTTGTTTCCGGCATAGGCAAAGTCAACGCCGCTCTCTGCACTGCCGATTTAATCGAAACTTTTGCTCCGGATTTTATCTTGAATATTGGTATTTCCGGCGGGCTCAGTAACAAGCTGCATATTGGAGAATATATCATCGGCTCTGACATTGTTTATCACGATGTGTGGTGCGGCGAACCAAATGCTTACGGGCAAATACAGGAGTTTCCAGCGCTGTATCATTCCGCTCCGGAGTTAATTGGCAAACTTTCCGGTTATTCGCAAGGACTTATCTGCTGCGGCGACAAATTTATCACTCAAGCTGACGAGCTTTCCGCAATCAGCAGGCATTTTCCGGCGGCTTTGGCTGTGGATATGGAAAGCGCAGCCATTGCCCAAACCTGCTATATCTATAACAAGACCCTGCTCTGCCTGCGCCAAATCAGCGACATTCCCGGACATCCGTTTTCGGAACAGCAATATGCCGACTTTTGGGAAAATGCCGCCCAGCAAACTGTTGATTTGTTGCCCAACCTTATAAAGAGTCTGAACTAATGAACAATTTTACCGCTAAAATATGCAGCAGCTTTGTAAGCCACCTCTATTGGTGGATTTTCGGACTGGTTGCAGCTTATACCAGCGGCGATATTCTTTTTACCTATCTGCAATTCAAGCAGCTGTTTTATGTTGACACCGACTGCTACACTCATGCCACACGCATAATTTATTGGCTGCAAAATTTCAGCTGGTATGAGCAAATTTATCCTTTCGGCAACTATCCATTCGGCGAAGTTTTACACTTTACGCGCCTGTTTGATATTATTTGGACGGCGCTGGCTTTGCCGTTTATGCCGTTTTTTTCGCTCAAAGACGCCATATTTTACAGCGGTATGGCACTTTCCCCGCTTTGCTTAGCTTTAAGTCTGATAACTGTTTTTTGGGGCTTAAAACCGCATATTGCTAAAACTCCTAAGGTTTTATTTTTCTGCTTTGCCCTTTCATTGGCTTTTTTTGCTAAATTTGACACGGTTTTTGACTTTACTCGTCCCGACCATCATTCGGTTATTTTTTTATTTTTTGCCTATAACATCAGCGCTGTTTTGCAAAATCTCGCCAAAGAGCGTTTTCGCCTTTTATTCTTTGCCGGAATCTTGACCGGCTGCGGCATTTGGATTTCTTCCGCCGTAGAAGGTTTTATTTTTGCTACTGCTATTTTAGGTCTGCTATGTTTCAACTGGCTGTTTAACATTTTCTCGCTGAAACATCTGCAAGTCTACTCATTTGGGCTGTTCAGCGCTGTTGCCGCGGCATTTTTGCTAAATCCTCCGTACGGCGGCTATTTTGAACTAAGCACAACCCGCCTGTCGCTGCTTCACGTTGTTTTAACTCTGCTTATCTGCTTGTCTTTTTATACCTTAGAACTGTTTAAACTGCAGACTGCTGCCGTTAAAATTATCACAACTCTCTGTTGTGCGTTTATCTCTGCCGCCCTGCTTTGCGGCATTTTCGGCTTTAGCACCATTTTTGCACCGATTTATGATGAAAATGTAAAACGATATTTTCTGCCGTATATCACAGAAATGGAACCGCTCTGGCATTTTGTTTATCTGCTGGAAATGACTGATTTTGAAGCCGCTTTAATTTTGCTGATTTTGTTTTATAAACCGCAAAAAAGCCGTATTTTGGAGATAAATTTAGCCTTATTGTTTGGACTTTTCTTTATTCCGATGCTTTTTGCCCAACGTTTTATGACTTATGAGCTGTGCATTTTAGCCTATTTAAATATTGTTTTTCTAAACCGGCTGTTCTGCCGTGCCAACCCAGCCCAAGCCGATAAATCTTTGGCGTTCGGCTACATCTGCGCTGCGCTGTTTTTATTAGCATCGTTCAAATATGAGCCTCTGCATCCGCTAAAATCTTCTGTAGTTCCGCAAAACAGCGTGGTTTTAAGCAATATATTTACCGCTCCGCAGCTGATTTTTGACCGAAATATAAAAACAGTCGCTATCCCTTATCATTCTGCCGCAGCAGGTATAACCGACACTCACAAAATATTATTTTCGGATAACGAAACAGAAATAAAAGAACTCCTGCAAAAACATCAGGTTGAATATATTTTCCTACCTTACAACAGCTATTACTATTATACTGCACCTACGAAACCTACCGATAAATTTTACGGCAAAATCATCACCGGTAAAAATCTTTATCCGTGGCTCACAAAAATTGACACTGGCTCAAAAGACCTTTTATATAAAGTAAATTTTTAAGAATTTTGATTCTGACGCCTTAACAGCTCGGCTGTGCGCAAAGCTTTGTCGGCATTAGCCGTCTGCTGCTGCTCGCGCATTTTTTCCTGCGACATTTCAGCCATAGTGCGCTGCTTATTTTCTAAAATCGCCCGCAGTTTATCTTCCGGTACACTGGTTTTCACCACATCTTTAATACCGTTTTCCTGCACCGGTTTCCATTTATCAGCCTGTTTAGCGGCAATTTCTTTCAGCTGCGTATCTTGTTTCAGCTTTACCTGCTGTTCATATTTTTTATTAGCTTCCCGCTCCGGAAACTTTGGATAGATATTTCTAAAATTGTGGTGCCATTGGAAATATACCAAAAATACCGATGGAAAAGCCGAAATCAGCTCTTGAGCCATAGTGCGCGGCTTTGTCAGCTCATAAGAGCGGGCAGCCATAATCCGGCGCGTATCTTCAATAAACTGCTCCATTTTTTCTTTGGCTTTATCCGGACGCCCCAAACGGTATTCACAGCCTTCTATCAAGCGGTTAAACACCGGATTATTATTTTCCAGCGCCAGTTTGCGCAGAATTTTCAGCATGCTCTGCATACTGGAGCTTTTGTTCCAAAAAGAGCGCATGGTTTTGGCTTCTATGCTGTCAAAACCAAAGAAATGCACGCCCTCAAACCCAGATTCTTTAATAGCATTAAAGGTATAAATATACAAAGCATTCCAATTGATTCTGCCGTCATCAGTCAAAAAATCTTCATAAGCGCCGGTCTTAAACTTATCCAGCACATATTTTGTCACCGGAAAATCAAAGTTAGTAATAGACTCACCTTGCAGAAGCAGCGTAACTTTAGATGACGAGCTATCCATAATAAAGTTTTCGGCGGTAACTACTTCTTTAGTCAAAACCGCTTTCAAATAAAGATAGGCATAGGCAAACACGCTGGAATGAATAGCCCGCAGAATACCGATATTTTTAAACGTATGCTGATATTTGTCCTTAAAATCGACCAGCCGGCGCAGCCGCTCTTCGCCCGTACACTGATAGTTTATGCATTGATATTGATAGCCAAACCGTCTAAACATAGACGGGTGCATTTTTTTCATATGCAGCGCCATACACCACTCGCGGGCAATGGAATATATAGAAAACAGCGGATTGCGGGAATATCCGACCATCACAGTGGCAAAAACCGCATCTAATTCAGCAAAATACGGCTCCATATGCGAACAAAAAGCATTTTTTCTAAACTCGGCGTCCAGCATAAAAGCATAATGCTCTATTTCATCTTCCGGCACATCATAGCGCTGCATAACTTTATCCAGCGTTGCTGTCAGTTTTTGAAAATTGGTGTTGGAAATTTTGTTGTCGTCAATCGGCACATAGCCGCTGCGGTATTCGTCATAAAACAAATTTAAGAAAATATTTTCTTCATCATCAAAATTTTGCTTAAAATCGACAACATCTTCGGCAATAAACGCTTTAACCTTATCAGCATACGACGGTTCATACACCTGCTCTTTTAAATAGTGTATGGCATCTTGTTCCAGTTCTTTATCGGAATATGTTAAGTCAGCAAAGCGCAGTCCCATTGATGACCTCCCGTCTAGTGGTATAATAGTATATCGGCAAAAAAAATGTGTCAACATCTTTTTTACCTCCCCTCCCCGAATTTCTTATAAACCTATATAATGGTATAATAATAAAAAAATTTAACATTATAGAAAGAGTTGTTATAGCTTCCTTTCCAAATCAGATATGCTATAATAGTTGCAACTAACTTATTGAATAACGGTTAGTTATAGCTTCCTTTCCAAATCAGATATGCTATAATCAGTCGTGACTTCTTAGGTACTATCAGGAAGTTATAGCTTCCTTTCCAAATCAGATATGCTATAATTGCGCAAGTCTTTCACTGCGTCTACACCTTGTTATAGCTTCCTTTCCAAATCAGATATGCTATAATTTTTTAAAATGCCATACGATACTTTAAATAGTTATAGCTTCCTTTCCAAATCAGATATGCTATAATCATAGCAAAGACGCCGCGCTGCTGCTTGTGCGGCGTTATAGCTTCCTTTCCAAATCAGATATGCTATAATTGGTGTTTACGAGTGTAACCACTTGTGTAGGTTATAGCTTCCTTTCCAAATCAGATATGCTATAATCAAGCGCTGAATACAGTACAGGATGACCGGGTTATAGCTTCCTTTCCAAATCAGATATGCTATAATAGCCTCGGCGGTTTTTAGCTACAATAAAAGGTTATAGCTTCCTTTCCAAATCAGATATGCTATAATTTTAATGTCAACTTCTTTTTTCGCCAATCTGTTATAGCTTCCTTTCCAAATCAGATATGCTATAATGGACTAATACGCTGGCTATAACATACATCAGTTATAGCTTCCTTTCCAAATCAGATATGCTATAATTTTGCTGTGCCCACGCCGTAAATGTTTTGCGTTATAGCTTCCTTTCCAAATCAGATATGCTATAATTGCTAAGCTAAAATCAAAAATCCAAGTTTTGTTATAGCTTCCTTTCCAAATCAGATATGCTATAATTCCGCATTGCATAGCCGCTTCGTGGAATGGTTATAGCTTCCTTTCCAAATCAGATATGCTATAATAAATTTATGTAAACAATCAAACTGGTGCTAGTTATAGCTTCCTTTCCAAATCAGATATGCTATAATATACAGCCGAGGCAATCAGTACGAATAATGGTTATAGCTTCCTTTCCAAATCAGATATGCTATAATGCCATCCGGCGCTTCCTAACTTCTTATTTAGTTATAGCTTCCTTTCCAAATCAGATATGCTATAATCTTTTCTCCGTTATTTCAACTTTGCAATCAGTTATAGCTTCCTTTCCAAATCAGATATGCTATAATTGATTCCTGCCATACCGGCATTAAAGTAATGTTATAGCTTCCTTTCCAAATCAGATATGCTATAATTGTCTTTAATGATTTTGATAACAGACAACTGTTATAGCTTCCTTTCCAAATCAGATATGCTATAATAGATTAGAGCTAACTTGTTGATTTAATAACAAATTAGCTCTATTTTTTTGTAAAATTCTAAAGCAATAAAAGCTGTTTTTCACCAATTTCTTCCTCTTTTTTCAGCGTCCCAACCAAGATTTCCATAGACGCATATTGTTTTTCGGTAACTGTCAACAGTCTAACACTTCCTTCCTTTGGAATCAAGGACTTAAGTCGTTTTGCATGTTTATCCACATCATCTTGTCCTTTGCAGATTCTTGAATAAACTGACAACTGCAGCATTATATACCCGTCGTTTACTAGGAATTTCCTAAAGCGACTCGCATTTTTACGGTCACTTTTTGTCAGCGTTGGCAGATCAAAAAACACGATTATCCTCATATATCTCTCTCCTCCAACTGCCATTTATCCACAGCCTCACTCAAAAAGCGGTAATTTTTTTAAGATAGGGATTCGCAGCTCTTTCAAATTTTTATTTTTGAAACTTTTAGCCACTGACGCCGCCTCTATCTCACAGCTATAAAGCAAACTGATTTCTTCATCATTGATGAAACAATTTTTAGTCAGAATGCTGACCAGCTGATTTTTCAACTCTACCGTCAACTCTTTAACTTCTGCCCACTCCATTAAAGCAACTTTATAATCTACAAAGGCGCGAAACGGCTCCATTAAATCGTCTACCAAATTAAACTGATTTAATTTATTAGCATGATGAATACCAAAACACGGCAGCAATCCTGCGCCAACCACCGCCCGAGCCATAGCCCCGCGCACAATCGCGTAGCCATAGTTCAACGCCGAGTTACGAATATCGCTTTCATCGCTGCGGTTAAATTTTTCAAACAAATATTTCCAATACAAATTCGCAGCATACGCCTCTGCATTTTTAGCATCGCCGGATTGCACCTGCTTAGCAATCTCCTGCATTTTTTTTGCTCCGTCTAAATCCAACGCTTGCAATACCGCTGCCTGATTGTTGATTTTCGCTTTAACCACTTCTTGCCACATTCGCTTTTTAAATGGCTCACCAACTTCAGTTTGTGCCCAAGAAATTTCAGCATAGCGACTATGGTTATGATATGGAAAAAACGTTCCGGACGGCAAATGACTGGTATCGCAAGAAAATAAAACAACATCATACTCAGCCAATTCTGAAAGCAAAGAGCTGTTAAGCAATATCTGCCTATTTTCTAAAATTACCACAGATATATCTTCTAACGACAATTTCAGAGAATCTCCTTCTTGCGGTTCATACAGAAGCTGGCGGTTTTTAACCGATAACTTACAAGGTTTAGTAATTTGCAATATCCGCCAGCCCATAATTTTAACTCCCTTGTTCTAAAGTTTTTGCCTGTTGCTGTTTTTCTTGCTCTAACTTTTCACACCGCGCTTTTCTTTCCGCCATCCGCTGCTTGTTAGATTTTAATTTATTAGAAAAGCGTTCTGTTTCCTTTTTAATGCGAACAATATTTCCTAATCTATCAACAGTAAATTTTTGAAAGTCTTTAATTACTGAAATATTTATATCTTTTTCTTTGTCTAGTTTAGTATATGTTTTTGCCGTTTGATATTTTCCTTTATCTTTGACTGTAGCTGCTATATTTACTTTTTCTTTACCATCTATTGTAACCAAATGCAGCTGTTGTTCTTTAGCATCATATTCCGTAATAATATAATCTTTGGTTTCATTTTCTGATTTTAAACGTACATAATCGCCGATTCCAAAAGTTTTTGTATTTATTTCATAACAATGGTTACCGTTTATACTTTCTAAAACAAATTGACCGCTTTGAGCATTAAATTGGGAAATATATCCATCAAAACTTTCATTACTTTTTGCAATAATTTTAACCATTGAACCTTTGTACAAACTAAAAACAAAATCTTGTTCTTTCGCTTCAATTTTATTCTTATTTTGCATAGCAACATACTCAAAGTCTTTTCTATGTAAATCTATAGCATAAATAGGCATACAATAATAGCCATTATCATTGCAATAAACATCATACCTGAACATTGAATCTAAAGGAACATCAATCGCATTTTCAGCCCTTTGACGTTTAATTATTGTGTATCCTTTCTTAGGTCCCGGCTGTTTATGAGCCTGTCCGGTTGCAGACGCCCTTACTAATTTAGAAACGGTTATTTTATTTAAAGCCTCATACAAATCATCTCTAAATGTTCTCCACGGACCCAATTGTGTTTTCTTTGGACGAATTCCTTTTATTTCTAATTCCTTTAACACGCTGCATATATAATAAATATTGCTAAAAGAGGCACAAGCAATAACAACAGCATCTTGTGCGTGATGTAAATTACTTTCATCTCTATCTTTATCCAATCCCCACAGATGGCGCAATTTAGCTGTAATTCCACCTCCTAGCACCCTAATTCTATGCACATCCTTTATTATGGTGTTTTGTGAATTTTCAAAACTAAAATATTCTCTCAAATATTCTGCAATATGCCGTGTGGCATAACGAGTATTATTCAAATCCCGTGATATAAAATTTTTCATATCGTCATCATCAAATTTTTCTCTAAGCAGATTATGTC
>CAVEOB010000026.1:4486-23172 GCA_963617265.1 Mediterraneibacter gnavus | reverse complement strand
GAGCTGAAAAGCGTGATTACCCTCAATAATTTTATTAAGGACTATGAAATTTCGTTTGAACTGAATTTTGACACCCGCGCTACTTATAATGATATTAAAGAGCTGGAATGCAACATTGAAGACGAAGTGCCGGATATTATTGAAAACGGCTGCATAAATTTGGCAGACATCGCAATAGAGCAGGTGGCTTTGAATTTGGAGGATTATCCGCGGGCGGAAGGCGAGGTTTTTGACGGCTCGCTGTATTGCGATATTGAAGAGCCAAAAAAAGAAAATCCGTTTGCCGTGCTGGCTAAACTTAAAAAATAATTAAGAAAATATAAAAAGTGCTTGCAAAATAAGAAAAATTTATATACAAACAGTCTTAATCGTTTGCGGCATTTATTTTTGCTTGCTTTTTTGATAAAGCTGTGCTAAATAAAAACCCGAATGTTAATGTGTAAATGTTTTAAATAATTGAATAAAGAGATAAGGAAATGGCTACACCTAAGAAAAAAGTATCAAAATCACGCCGCGATATGCGCCGTTCTCATGATGCGTTGACTTCTAATGCTTATCAAGAATGCCCGAACTGCGGCGAATTGAAAAGACCTCATAATGTTTGCCCTAAATGCGGTCAGTATGACGGTAAGGAAGTTGTTGCTCACAAAGAAGCAAAATAATTTTATAATCTAAAATATGGAGCAGGTTTTGTCTGAAAATAATCTGGTCATATCTATAGACGCAATGGGGGGAGACAATTCCCCTCATGTCGTAGTAGAAGGCATCGCAATCGCTCATAAAAACAATCCGGATATTAAATTTCTGTTGTTCGGCGATGAGATGCAAATTGAAGAAGACATCAAAAAGTTTCCGCAGCTGCGAGATTTTTGTAAAGTTATCCACACCAACGAGCGTGTGCGCAATGAGGACAAACCTTCTCAAGTTATCCGCAATAAAAATACCAGTATGTATATGGCTATTGATGCGGTGCGCCGCGGTGAAGCTAGTGCAGTTATATCTGCCGGCAATACAGGTGCGCTGATGGCAATTTCAAAAATGATTTTGAAAACTATCCAGCGGATTCACCGTCCGGCTATCTGCACGGCAATTCCTCATCGCTCGGGTCGCTGCGTTATGCTTGATTTGGGCGCAAATACGGAATGCAGCGCCATCAACTTGGCAGAATTTGCCATTATCGGCAATATTTTAGCCCGCCATACCTTGGGCGTTGCCCGTCCGCGAATCGCCTTATTGAATATCGGTGCCGAGGAAATGAAGGGTAAAGAAGAAATCCATCAGGCGGCTAAAATGATTAAAAGCGCACACTTGGATTTGAATTTTATCGGTTACATTGAACCGCACCAAATCGGCGAAGGCTATGCTGATGTCATTGTTTCTGATGGCTTTACAGGTAATATTGCTTTGAAAACAATGGAAGGAACGGCAAAACTGGTTACCCGCTTGCTCAAAGGGGCTATCAAGGATTCTTTGTGGGCGAAAATAGGTTTGCCGTTTTTGCTGCCGGTTATGTGGAAACTCAAAAAAACTATGGATCCGCGCAAGTATAACGGTGCAATGTTTGTCGGCTTAAACGGCTTGTCTGTGAAAAGCCATGGCGGCACAGATGCAATAGGCTATTCTTATGCTATTGATAATGCAGCAAAATTAGTGCGCCAAAACTTTGTGCAAACAATTCGCGATGAAGTCGAAAACGTTGACTTAGACGAACTTTCTCAGGATATTTTATATGATGCTTATTAGAAGTGAGATGATTGGTTTTGGTCATTACCTTCCAAACAAGGTTCTGACTAATGATGACTTGTCAAAAATGGTGGAAACAAATGATGAGTGGATTAGAACCCGTACCGGTATTGTCAGCCGTCATATTGTTGAAGATGAAACAACATCGGTTATAGCCGGAAATGCTGTGGCTAACGCTATTAAAGACGCCGGTTTGCAGCCTTCTGATGTTGATTTACTGATTTTGGCTTCGATTACTCCTGATAACACTACTCCGTCCACAGCGACTAAAATTGCGGCAAATTTAGGTTTTCGCGCCGGTGTGCCTGCTTTTGATATTTCGGCGGCTTGCTCGGGCTTTGTGTATGCTTTGACTTTAGCAGATAATATGATTCGTTTAGGACAAGTTAAAACCGCGGTGGTTGCCGGAGCTGAATGCTTGTCTAAAATTGTGGATTGGACAGACCGTAACACCTGCGTTTTGTTTGGCGATGGCGCCGGTGCGGTTGTTTTGCGTGCCAAAGAAGGCGAGGGTACAAGCGCAGATACTGGAGTGCTGAGCACTTGCATTTATTCTGACGGCAGTCAATATGATAGCTTAAAGACCAACGGTGGTCCTTCTACCACTCAATCCAGCGGTTTTGTGACCATGAACGGCAAAGAAGTTTTCAAGCATGCCGTAGTTTGCTTGTCTGAAGCTGCTGAAACCGCAATGAAAAACGCCGGCGTAAATAAAGATGAAATAAACTGGCTGATTCCGCACCAAGCGAATATCCGTATTGTTGACAGTGTGGGCGAACGTTTGGGCATTCCGTCAGAAAAAGTGATTGTATCGCTTGACCACCACGGTAACACCTCTGCAGCCTCTATCCCGTTGGCTTTGTCGGAAAATCATATTTCCGGTCGTTTGAAAAAAGGCGACTTAATCGTTTTAACCGCCATGGGAGCGGGATTTACGTGGGGTGGGGCTGTCATCCGTCTGTAGAGTTTTTGAAAGTTAGCGCAACGCGTCTAACAGCACATCTAAAGGCAACTTACGTTCATTCAGAAAATTCATGTACCTCTATGTACACTAGGATTTTCTTCAGAACTAGAGTTGCCTTTATCTGTATCATTATCCGCATTGCTTGACAGAGTGTGTTGCTTTTGTTTGTACACGTCGCTTAAAAATTCCGTCGCATCTACGCACGCTATCCTAATTCCTTTTATGGTCATCATTGGCTTTGAGCGTCAGCTCATTCACCAAGTATCCAGTATGGTATGTCTGCTTAAATATAGCACTATTGCTTTAGTTATATAACTAATTTCATCTTTACTTTTTAAAACATTTTTGATAACGTAATAATTGGATAGATGAAAGTCTGTCTGGGGTGTCGAAACCTCACGTAAAGCGTCTTGGCTAAGACGTATTTCACGCCTTCTAGTTTTGGCTGGAAGGCGACAAAATAGGCTATATTGTTATGGCTCATATATACTAGTGATATGTAGCATACTGCTAATATGTCGCACTAACTTTACGTAGTTTCGAACTTCCAGTCGCTTTCGTGGCGGCTTTTTTTTGTGTTTAACAAGAATTATGGAAGATAAAACAATGACTATGATTAAAACAAATGAAACCGGTCGTTCAATGATTGAAATGTTGGGCGTGCTGGCTATTATCGGTGTTTTGAGCGTGGGCGGTATCGCTGGTTACTCAAAAGCCATGAACAAATTTAAAACCAACAAAGTTGCCGACAACGTTTCTATGTTGGTGGCAAATATCAAAACTTTATACGCTCAGCAAAACACTTATACCGGCTTGGAAAATAAAACAGCTATTTCAATGGGTGTTGTGCCTGATGAACTTGGTACAGACGCTACTAAGGGTACCTTAACTAATGCATTCAGTGGTCCGGTTTATATTGCTGCTTCAAATAGTACAGCAGATAAGGATATGAAAGCATTTACCATCGTGTTTACAAAACTTTCTCGCGAAGCCTGCATTTCTTTGGCTACTAATGACTGGGGTTCGGGCTATTCTTCAGGTTTGATTGCTTTGAAAGTTGATGGAAAAGATATGAGTAATGCAGCAGTATTGGACACTGTCTATATCGGTAATACTGGTACTGCAAACAGTATTGCTACTCCGGGCGGGTCTGTCCAGTCTGTACCAATGGCTGTAACCGCTGCTGCCACAGCTTGCTCATGCAAACAAGGTAACACTTGCTCTATTGCTTGGAAATATTATTGAGTTTGGAAGAGCGTGACGGTTTGAGTGATATCCGATAACCGCCCGCAAATTCCAAAGAACTGCCATTACTCTCATTGTATTATAATTGGCAGTTTTTCTCCGGAAACGCCATTGCTCCTAACTTTGGCGTTTCTTGTATTTTTAGAGAAATGCTTAAAAACTATAACAAAACGGCGATAGAGTATTCTATTAAAAAAATAAGAGCCGGATATGAGAAATATATCAGGCTTTTATAAAAATCAGCGTTCAAGTTTTTTATAGCGAATGCGGTGCGGATTGCAGGCGTCTTCGCCTAAACGGGCTTTTTTATCTTTTTCATAGTCTTCAAAGTTGCCCTCAAACCATTCCACATGTCCGTTGTCTTCATACGCCAAAATGTGCGTAGCCAAGCGGTCTAGAAACCAGCGGTCGTGAGAAGTTACCAGCACGCAGCCTGGATAGTTGTTTATGCCTTCTTCCAGTGAGCGCAGAGTATCAACGTCCAAATCGTTGGTCGGCTCGTCAAGCAAAATTACATTTGCGCCCTTACGCAGCATTTTTGCCAAATGCACGCGGTTACGTTCGCCGCCGGAAAGCTGTCCGACTTTCTTTTGCTGGTCAGAGCCTTTAAAGTTAAACTGTCCGACATAGGCGCGGGAAGATACTTCATTTTTGCCCAGCTGAATCATATCCAAACCGTCGGAAACTTCTTCCCAAACATTTTTATCCGGATTCAGCTCGTCGCGGGATTGGTCTACATAGCCAAGGTCAACCGAATCGCCGATGCGAATCTCGCCGGAATCCGGCTTTTCTTGTCCGGTAATCATTTTAAACAAGGTGGTTTTGCCGGCGCCATTAGGTCCGATAATGCCGACAATGGCGCCCTTTGGAATTTTGAAAGACAAGTCGTCTATCAAAACTTTGTCGCCGAAAGCTTTGCTGATGTGGCTGGCTTCAATTACCAGGTCGCCCAAGCGTTCGGTCATCGGAATATTGATGTGAGCTGTGCTGAGCTTTTCGCGTCCGGCTTGCGACAGCAGCTCGTCATAGGCGTTGATACGCGCCTTAGATTTTGCCTGACGGGCTTTCGGGTTTTTGTGAATCCACTCCAATTCCAGCGCCAAAGTGCGTTGACGGGCGTTTTCTTCACGAGCTTCCTGCGCCAAACGTTTTTCTTTTTGCTCCAGCCAAGAAGTGTAGTTGCCTTCGTACGGAATGCCCTGACCGCGGTCAAGTTCCAAAATCCAGCCGGTTACGTTGTCTAAGAAGTAGCGGTCGTGGGTGACCATTACAACAGTGCCGTTATAGTCTTTGAGGTGGTGTTCAAGCCAAGCCACGGATTCTGCGTCTAAGTGGTTTGTCGGCTCGTCCAAAAGCAATAAATCAGGCTTTTGCAAAAGCAGGCGGCAAAGCGCCACACGGCGTTTTTCACCGCCGGAAAGCTTGGTTACATCGGCATCAGCCGGCGGGCAGCGCAAAGCGTCCATGGCAATTTGCACGGTGCGTTCAATATCCCAGCCGTTGCAGGCGTCTATTTTTTCCTGCAATTCCGCTTGCTCTTCTATCAGCGCATTCATTTCGTCATCGGTCATCGGTTCGGCAAATTTTGCAGAAACTTCTTCAAAGCGCTGCAAAAGCTGTTGAGTTTCGCCCAAGCCGTCCATTACGTTTTGCATCACGTTCTTGCTAGGGTCAAGCTGCGGTTCTTGTTCCAAATAGCCGATTTTTACACCGTCTGCCGCCCAAGCTTCTCCGCTGTATTCTTTATCTATTCCCGCCATAATTTTCAAAAGGGTAGATTTTCCGGCACCGTTAACACCCAATACCCCGATTTTAGCCCCAGGAAAAAATGAGAGCGTGATGTTTTTGAACAATTCTCTCCCTCCCGGCAAGACTTTCGTCAGGTTTTGCATTACAAAAATGTATTGGTATGATGCCATTATTATCTCCTATTTTAATTAAATTGGTTGGCGTAGCGGCTGTAGTTTGCGTCGCGCAGTTCTAATTTTGGGGTATTCTGCCTGTTTTTTTGCGCATTTGCAAGTGCTTTTTTATAACTTGCTAAAGCTTTATCATAAACTTTAGGATCGTTTTTGTATAAACTTGCCGCGTCATAGAGTTTGCGCGGTTTTAGCAGCGTGCCGTCATAGAGTTTGATTTTGCCGTCGGCATACAGCGTGGATTGGAAAATTTTTTGCCGGTTGAAGCTATAGACAATTTGGTCACAGCCAGCGTAATCATTGTCAAAAATGGTGCTCATCGCGTCAATTTTGGCTTCATTATAGGTGCGCATGGCTTGCTGCTGTAATTTGTCATTAGGCGATTTGGTAACCAGCAAAGCTCGGGCTAAAAGCTCGTATTTTTGATATTTGCGGGCGCGGCAGGCTAAACCTTGACCGGCAACATCGCCCAGCTGCTGCATTTCTTCTAGATAAGACAGAGTTTTAGCCGCCTGTGTTGAAGTGACGGTAAGGCAAAATATAAAAGTTAATAGCAAAAGTTTTTTCATTTCAGATGTCCTAAATGTTTTGTGCTTTTGCGCTATAATATAGGATAAATAATAAAATATATCTTAATTTTGTGGAAATATATAAAAAGAATGCTTGACATTTGCGGATAAATAGCTTATTTTGCGTTCAAAATGATTTGTAAAGGATAATAAAAATGAAATGTTTCAGTTCGTTAAAATCTAAAAAAGAACGCGATAAGGATTGCAAAGTTGTTCGCCGTAAAGGTCGCGTTTATGTGATTAACAAAAAGAACCCGAAGCTGAAAGCTCGTCAGGGTTAATGCTTAGTCATTATTAAATGTACAATTAAAAAGACTCTCAAGCGAGGGTCTTTTTTAATTTTAAATTTGAGGTTTGTTACAATACAAAAAAAGAGCACCGGTTTTATTGCTAAAACGGTGCTCTGTAATCGGTTGGATTCACCTTATTTGAGGCTATCCTTCACAACTTCATGGAGTGCACTAATCTTCTCGGCCAACTCAGCGCGGTCGCGAAGATACAGGCGGCGGAGTCGAGAACACTCTTCATCGAACTCGGCGATAAAGTCCTTTTTGCGAGCCTGCTGACACATCACATTGATGTACACAGGAACCTTGTTGCTGGCGCTTTCGACAATTTTCATGATTGCGCCGCTGATTTTGTAAGCCTTCAGGTCTTTGCGGAAGGACTTAGAAATCACAGAACGTTCCTCAGATGAGAACTGGTTAACACTGTCCATAAAGTGGATAAAGCAATTTTCTGCCATGATAATAATTTTTGAAAACTTTAATAATTTGAAAACTCCTTTACCATAACCTAAATTTGTCTAAAATGCAAGACAAAAAATTAAAAATAATTTATTTTATTTGTTGACAACAGCCGATTTTTGTGCGATTTATGTTGCAGATTGTTAAGTTGCGCTCCTAGCTCAGCAGGATAGAGCAACAGCCTTCTAAGCTGTGGGTCGGGCGTTCGAATCGCCCGGAGCGCGCCAATTTTCTTTCAGCCGTCTGTTAAAGGCGGTTTTTTTAATATAAAACGCTTGGGCGTTAAGGACAGTTTTTTTATATTATTATGTGCAACTAAATTTTTAGGCTATGACAACTTTTGAAAAGGTAGAACAGACTGAAGTTTCTGAGGTGAATATTCACAATGAAATCAGAAAGTTTATGGTTAAGGATTTGGAGATTAAGCCGGTGCCGTGTTTGTATGCATCTAAGCTGATATCTGATTTAGGTTTAGATTCGCTTGACCGTACTTCTTTGTGCGCTCATTTGGAAGAAAAGTACAATATCCGTTTGGATTTGGGACCAAATGAGGATATCAGTGTTGCCGATTTAGCTAAGCGAGTTTTAGCAGAGTATAAAAGTAAATCGGCGGCTGTAAAGGTTGACTAAAAAAATCTCTCATCTTTTGGGGATGAGAGATTTTTTTTAATTTATTTCCATATCCAGCGAATTAGGCAGATAAGTAAAACTACCGCCCAGCCGAAAACAAAGCCGATAATGGCGATTCCGCCCCATTGGAACAATGCAGCAAGGGCGCAATTAAAATCCCAAAAAGAATCCGGATATAATGGAACAAACGGGATTAAAACGAGGCTGGCAATAAACAACACACGGACAACGCGCTGCGACCATTTATGAGCGCAGGCTAAAAAATTTCCGTCTTCATCGCTATCCAGCCATAAAATGGCAGCAAGAACAGCAATGCAGGTTAAATAAATAATCCAATACACCATAATGATTCAAATTTAATAATTAAAATATTAGTGGATTATCGCTTTTTTTTAGACTTTTGTCAATTATTATTTAACGGCAAGCATACTATCGCGGCAATCAGCTGTAATGTCCATATTTTGATTATAGACGCTGGTTTGCACATCGGCTAAGCCTAAAACGGTGTGAAAAAAGTTGTCTTGGGAGTGCGGTTCGGCAGATTTTTTAGCCAAACATTCGCTGTTTACTTCTTTTTTCATACTTTTAGAGAACCAAAACAGCAGCGGAACCTGAGTTTGAGTTTTTGGCGCAAACGCATAAGGCAAGCCATGCAGGTAGGTGTTGTTTTCACCAAGCGATTCGCCGTGGTCAGATATATAAATCAGGCTGTCATCGCGGTTTTTGCTTGGATTATTTTTCAAAATATCTATGGCAGAAGATATAATGTAATCAGAATACACAATGGTGTTGTTATAAGTGTTTACAATTTCTTCTTTGCTGCAGCTCTGAATATCCGAAGTGCGGCAATCCGGCTGAAAGCGGGCGAATTTTTCCGGATAGCGTTCGTAATATGCCGGTCCGTGCGAACCAATCATATGCAACACTAACACGGTGTTTTGTTTGATGTTTTTAATTTTTTGCGCTAATTTTTCCAGCAGCACATCATCATAGCAAATTCCGCCTGCGCATTTAGAAAACACGTTTTCGGTCGGTACGCGGCTGCATACGCCTTTGCAGCCGTTGTCATTGTCTATCCACTCAATTTTGTAGCCGGCTGTTTGCATTATATCTAAAAGATTCTGCGTATAGGCGGCGTTGTCGGTGTCAAATTCGCGGCGGTTATACGCCGAAAACATACAAGGCAAAGATACGGCTGTCATGGTGCCGCAGGAAGCGACATCGGAAAAATAAACAATGTCTTGCTTTTTTAAAAGCGGATTGGTTTCTTTTTCATAGCCGTTTAATGAAAAGTTTTGCGCGCGGGCAGTTTCACCAATAAATAAAACAAACAGTTTGTTTTTGCCGTTGTTTTTCAGCTGCGGAGCGGCGTCCAAAACGGCAAATTCTCGGTTTGTTTCGGCTTTTTTCTTGCAATAGCGCACAAAAGAATAGGTATAGTTAATGGTGTTTACCAATTTAGTAACTTTATTGTGGTTGCGCCCGACAACGGCATATTCTTTGTAGCAGATTCCACCCAGCAAAAGAGTGACCAGCAGACTGCAGCCCACATATTTCAAACGTTGTTTGAGCTCAGCGGCGGCAGGTTGATATTGTACGCGGCATAATTGCAGCAGCAGTGCTGGAAACACACCGGTAAACAAAACATACATCCAGAAGGAAAAAGAGGTGTGTTCTGTTGTTTCGCGCAGGTTGGTTTCCATAATGTTTCGAACCATATCGGAGTCAATATAAATGCCGTCGACATACATATAATAGTTTGCCGCAGCCGAGCCTAAAAGCAATATTGTTGTTATCAGCTTACCAACATAAGGACAAAACAAAAGATTGAACAGCGCATAAAGCGGAACAAATATAAATATGCCAAGGGAAAAGGCAAAAAGCAACATCATCGGGCTGTCGATTTGAATATTGTGTGTTATGTAGCGCCAAAACGACAGGTTTAAAACCGTTGCAAAGTAAAGTGTAACAATGCAGATTAACGTTGTTGATTTTATATTTATTCTGTTCATTTTTGTTCGTCCTTTTGTTGGTACATTGCAAAAACTAGAAGGTCAATCTGAAAACAATCTGAAAGAAACTGAAAAAAATTTCAGATAAAATTAAAATTCTTTCAGATAATTTTCAGATTGCGCTCTTATTAAAAACAGCATAAGATATTTTATCAGGAGATATTTATGCGTATTTTATTGGTTGAAGATGATACGAATTTGGGGCAGGGTATTAAAACTCTGCTTGAAATTGACGGCTATGAGGTTAGTTTGGCTGAAATCGGAACCGAAGCTATTGAAGAATTTAAATACGGAACCGAACAATTTGATGTGGTATTGCTTGATTGGATGCTGCCGGAGCTTTCCGGTCTGGAAGTCTGCAAATGGCTCCGAGATATCAAAAAAGGGCACTACACCGGCGGCATAATCTTCTTGACCGCCAAATCAGAGCTTGACGATTGCGTGCAAGCTCTGGAAGTCGGCGCTGATGATTACATCACCAAACCTTTTGAAATCCGCGAACTGAAAGCGCGTATTCACGCCGTTCTGCGCCGTAAAAACAAGCCGTATGTCGACAGTATGTTTGAAGCCGGAGGCTTTGTGCTGGACTGCGCACAAAATACTTTAAGCGACGGTAAGAATACGCTTAACTTTTCTAAAACCGAGTTCAAAATTCTGCAAATTTTATTTGTAAATCATGATAAAACCATTTTACGCGAAACGCTTTTTGAAAAAGTATGGGGCAATAATCCCGAAATTAGCAGTGCAAGTTTGGATTCTTATATTTACAATTTGCGCAAAAAGCTTAAAATCTGGCAAGACAACATGCAAATAAACTTGCTTAAAAACATCGGATATATGCTGGAACTTAAATGATAGATATTTTGAAACGCAAACTTTTAATCCGCTACGCGCTGATACTATTCAGCGTGTCTTTGCTTATATTTTGGGGCGGGTATGCGGCTTATCGGATTATTTCAAAAAATGTGATAGCGTCAAGCCTGTATGACTATTTGCAAGAAGAAGTTTTTGAATTTAAACAAGAAGCCGCTGAACTGGCAATAAAACCGGAGCGAATCGCCGTGGCGGCGAGGAATAATGCTTTGCACTTTTTCTCGTATGGATTTGTAAACGGTAAAATGCGTCGTTTGGAACAGCCGGCAGGCGGAGCAGGTGATATGTTGACGCAAAAAATGGAGAATTGGCAGGAAGACAACGGCGAAATTAAAAGCATAAAAATTAAAAACAACGGCGAACGCTGGCGCTTTTTGGCGCTTTCCGAAAGTTGGAAAAATGAACCTAACGGCGAAGAATATCGGGTGGTTGTGCTGCTGAACGTAACTCCGTATTTTCATGTTACGCACCGTTATAAAAGCTATGGTTTGGTCACAGTCGGAATTTTGCTGCTGCTTTCAATTTTGGCGGCATCGCTGTTGGCGAATAATGCCATAAAACCATTGGCAGAAGCCTATCGCAAGCAAAAAGAGTTTGTTTCGGACGCATCGCATGAATTGAAAACGCCGCTCAGCGTGCTGCTGACCTATACCGAAATTTTGGAAAAGCAGCCGCAAAACGCCAGGGCTTTGCAGGTTATGCGGGACGAAACGAAAAATATGTCAGGCTTGGTGGAAAATCTGCTGGCGCTGACACGTTTGGAACGAACAGAAAATACTGCGGTTTCAGGATTGAAAGCAGCTGGTGTTTTGTTGCCGCTGGTTGAGCGTTTGAATATGGTGCATAAAAACAGAAAAGACGCGATTAAAGCCGTTTGCGAGCCGAATGTGTCGGTTAAAATGTCGGCGCAGTATTTGGAAAGACTGTTGATTATTTTGCTGGATAACGCCGTAAAATATACACCGGAAGATAAGAAAATTTCTGTAAAAATCTCGTCAGATGAACACAGAGTAAAAATTGCGGTTCAAGATGAAGGAATCGGCATAAAAGCGGAGGATTTGCCTCATATTTTTGAACGTTTTTACCGAGCGGATAAAGGACGAAACCGACAGAGCGGCGGCTTTGGACTAGGGCTTTCGCTGGCGCAGGAAATTGTCAATAAATATCACGGACAGCTGAAAGTGCAGAGTGAGTTTGGCAAAGGAAGCGTGTTTAGTGTGATTTTGCCAAAATGATAACAAAAAAAACAGCCTTAGCAAAGGCTGTTTTTTTGTTTAAGGTTAAACCGGAACTTCCGATTTTTCCGATAACGACTCTTGAGCGTTTTCCGCTTTAGCTTCATCATTTTCAGTGGTTTTGCGCTCGGTGGCATAAATACCATAATCGCGTGCACCGCTGACAGTGAGCAAGATACTCAGTGAAGCAAGCAATCCTTCCCAATCTACAGGGTTAATCCCAAAGTAAGGCGAGACAATAAAGTTATTGCTGTAGCCCATAACGATAATCCAACCGATTGCCGGAATCCAAAAGCGGTTGCTCAACTCTTTGTTGCCAGTTGTGACATCAATGGCTTTTTGTACAGAACCAAGATAACGAAAACGCTGCAAGACAATGTCTCTGGCGCCGCCAAGTCCGATAACAACGCTGAAAGTTAAAATCAGCTGAGACCAATCAATCACACGGCAGTTGCTGAAATAAGGCGCGATAGCGCAGTTATGGAAAAATCCATAGGCAATTACCACGCCCAAGGAAGGAATCCACATGCGGGATTTCTTAACCTTAATCTTAAACTTAATCATAAGGCAGAAGAATTTACGTAAATAATTTTTTTCTGTCTCTAAAATACCTGTTTATGTTTATTTTGTCAAGTGTTTATCTAAAAATTTGTCAATGAGATGAGCAAAAGGAACAACGTGTTGAGAGAGATAGAATTTTAAGGAGAAAAGAGCAGATGGATAATAGGGAGTGGTGTTTGTTGCAAGTTTTTAAAGCGGATATATTGTACTGGAACCTCTGCGAATGAGCTGGTGCTCAAAGCCAAAAATAGCCATTTAATATGACGTTATCCGACATACAAAATGCTTGCGCCTCTTGTGCGGTTGGAACGGATTATTGCTTATTGGTTTTGGAATTTTAGCAGTGAAAGGTGCAAATAATGTGTTTTGCACAATACAATTAAATATCAAAGGGCGGAGCTTGAAAACTCCGCCTCATCATACTATACTATTTTAATAGAAGGATGATTATTTTAAGCAAATGAATAATAATGCTTAAAACTCTGACTAAGTTTATCATCGCTTTCCTTTCAGTCTATACAGACGGTTTGGAAAGGGATAAACCCGCCTAGATTTGATAAAAGTATTGACTTTTAAGCAAAAATAGGTTATCTTTAACTTAGATAGAGTTAAAGATAAGGTTTAACCCTTTCCAGTTAAATTAAAAGTCCAGTGTTCGTGCACCGGACTTTTTTAGTAATATATCAATTAAAAATAAATGTCAAATAAATACAATCATTAGATAGTTTTAGCCTATCCTTTGAAACCTTGTGCTACCACATAAATTTCAACTGAATCTTGACGGCTGGCGTCTGGTTTGAAGTGGGTAACTTTGGCAAAGTTCTTTTTCATATCGGCTAAAAGTTCGCCTTCGGTTCCGCCTTGAAAAACTTTAGCTATAAAAATACCGCCCTCGGCTAAAACCTCTTTGGCAAATTCATAAGCAAGTTCAACCAAAGCAATGGTGCGCAGGTGGTCGGTTTGCTGGTGACCGGTGGTATTTGCTGCCATATCGCTCATCACCACATCGGCAGGACCATGCAAAAGCTCTTTCAGCTTATCTGCAGCGCTTGGCTCGGTGAAATCCTGCTGCAGCAAAATGGCTCCTTCAATTGGTTCTGCCGGCAGCAAATCCATACCGACAATTTGTCCGCTGCCTTTGTTGCGCTGGGCGGCAACCTGTGTCCAGCCGCCTGGAGCACAGCCTAAATCAACAATGGTTTTGCCTTTGCCTAAAAAGTGATATTTTTCATCAAGCTGAATCAGTTTAAATGCCGCCCGTGAGCGATAGCCCAACCGCTTAGATTCAGATACATAAGGGTCGTTTAACTGACGCTGCAGCCAACGGTTGGAAGATGGTTTATTATATTTTGCGGTTTTAACCTTAACCGTTAGGTGATTGCGCCCGCGGATAAGTTTTGCCGATGCTGTTAATTTTGCCATTTTTGCTCCAATTCTGCTATAATTGCCTCTTGCGCACCTTTGAGCGAAGCTGTTAATTCTTTTATTTGCAATACCTGATAAATTGTTTGAAATATTATGCAGGCGGCAACAAAAATCGGCGCGCGGTTTTCTCCGATATACGGACTTTCGCTGAGCTGTTCCAAATTCATTTTCAGAGTTTCGGCAATTTGCTTATCTATTTGTTCGGTGGTTGCCGACAAACCATCGGCAAAATCTTTGTTATAAGCGCCGGTTTTGTTAATCATACTGAACAAACGCAGCGGAGTGCTTGAGGTGGCAATACAAAAACTTTGCGGCAGATACATCAAAAATTCAGAGTTAACCAAAAATTCTTCAGCATATTTTTTTATCTCTGCCCGCAGTTTTTGCGCCTTATCTTCATCATATTCCAGCAAATCAAAGGCTTCAGAAGCGGTGCGTGCTCCCCAAGGCACGGACAAAGTATAAATTTCCTTAGGCTCTTTGCCGTTTTTAGCTAAAATAATTTCGGTGGAGCCGCCGCCTAAATCATATAGCAGCACATATTTTGCTGAGGGCGGAACGTTCAGCATAGCGCCTTTAAGGTTCAAAAGAGCTTCTTCTTCGGCAGATATAACTTCTAAAGTTATACCGCTCAGCTCTTGCACCATTTGAATAAAAACACTGCTGTTCTGCGCTTTGCGGCAAGAGGCTGTCGCTACCGCTCTATAATGTCCGACATTGTAATCCATCATCAATTCGCCAAAGCGCACCAAACAATCAACCCCGCGCTGAATGGCAGCCTGCGAAAAGTTGCCGCTTTCATAAAGACCTTCGCCTAATTTAATTGTGACCGCCTCGCGATAGAGCAAATTGCCTTTGTGGTCGGTAATGCGAATTCGGCAAGAGTTTGTGCCTAAATCAATCGCTGCTAGGTTTTCGTTGTCCATGATAACGTCCTTTTCTGAAAAGTTTGTGGCGTTTTCCGCCTTTATGGAAGTAATTGTTTTTTTGATGGTGCATCATATCCAAAAGAATACCCTCGCGGATACCTCGGTCGGCAATGGTTATTTCGGAAACAGGCCAAAACGTGCATAAGGCTTCGATGATGGTGCAGCCCGCCATGGTTAAATCGGCTTTCAGCTTGCCGATGCAAGAATGCTTGCAGCGACCTTCATAGCCCATATTCTTGATGCGGCGGATAACTTTTTCAACATCTGAACCGGATAGGGCGATACCGTCTACGGCGGCTCGGTTATAGCGCGGCAAGTTCAAATGCACTGCTCCCAAAACTGTAACCGTTCCCGAGGTGCCGATTACCTGAATTTCCTGATTGCGGATTGCCTCGCTGATATGATATTTATCTTCAAATTCCTGCAAAATTTTCTGCGTGCGCTCAACAATGGTGTCATATGCCAAGTTGGTCATATCTTTCCCTGGGAAAGCTTCTGAAATGGTTACCACGCCATAGGGCAGGGAAACAAAGCCTTCAATAAAAGTTTTGCCGGTTTCGGTAACACGCGCCAATGAAATTTCGGTAGAGCCGCCGCCAATATCAAAAACCAGCGCCCGTTTAATCATACGGTTCAGCAAAGGCATACAGCCCACAACCGCCAAACGTGCTTCTTCTTTTGAAGATATTACTTCCATATTTAAGCCAGTGGCTTGTTTTACCGCCGTTTCAAATTCGCGGCAGTTAAGCGCCCTTCGGCAAGCCGCCGTCGCCACAAAGCGCATACGCACAATCGGTTTATATTCATTGATAATGGCGCCACAGACTTTTAGGGCGGCAATCGTGCGTCTTATTGCCGGCTTAGACAGCATATTGCCGTTGATAATTCCTTCTCCCAAACGGGTAACGCGGGAAAAAGTTTCTACTACATGAAAAGAACTTGGTGTGGGCTGTGCAATGACCAATCGGCAAGAGTTTGTACCTAAATCAATTGCCGCATAGCAATCGCCTTTGGGCGCAAGATTATTATTTTCTTGCTCGGCTTTATCTCTAAACTCTTTATAATCAGGTCTGTGTTCACTGCTCAATTTTATTTTGTCCCATACATTTCCTGACGCAGCTGGCAGCGCAGTTCGTCAATACAAACCAAACCGTTTTTATCGTCTTTAAAATACCAATATTCCCAGCCGTTGCAAGCCGCCGCATTTTGTTCTGCCGCGCCGACTTGGTGAATTGAACCTTCGGCATTGCTGCTTTTTATTGAACCATCTGCGCGGATTGTGGCAAAGTGCTTGCCGCTGGCATCGCTCAACACATCTCCAGGAGCCAGCATACCGTGCTCTATCACCGCACCGAACGGAACACGCTGCAATTTTTTCTTTACGGTATATTCTAAAGCTTCGTCGTTAAGCGGTTCAATTGCCGCCAAGCGCGCCTGAGCACCTTCAACATATGAGCTGTCGCGTTCAATACCAATATAGTTGCGTCCCATCTTTTTTGCGATAGCGCCGGTTGTGCCTGTTCCAAAGAACGGATCTAAAACCACATCTCCGAGTTTGGTAGACGCTAAAATCACACGATAGAGCAAGGCTTCGGGTTTTTGGGTTGGGTGCAGTTTTTCGCCATGTTCGTTTTTCAGGCGTTCTTTGCCCGTGCAAATTGGAATTTCCCAAATACTGCGCATTTGCGTTTCGTCATTAAGCGCCTTCATAGCCTCATAATTGAAAGTGTATTTTGCTTTAGGATTTTTTACTGCCCAAATCAAAGTTTCATGAGCATTGGTAAAACGCGTTCCCTTAAAATTAGGCATGGGATTAGTTTTGTTCCAAACCACGTCATTCAAAATCCAAAAGCCTAAATTTTGTAAAATGTAGCCAACGCGAAAAATATTGTGATAGGAACCAATCACCCAAATACTGCCGTCGTCTTTCAAAATCCGGCGGGCGGCGCTGAGCCATTGTTTGGTATATTCATCATAAGCCGCCAAGCTTTCAAAGCTGTCCCACTCTTCGTCTACGCCGTTTACAATTGTATTGTCCGGACGCAGCAATGCTTCACCCAATTGCATATTATACGGCGGGTCGGCAAAAATAACATCAACCGAGTTTTCTTCCAGCTGGTTCATTGTTTCAATGCAGTCGGCGTTGATGATTGTGTTTAAAACTGTTTTAGTCTTCATTATTTTTCTCACTCATTTTCGTGTTAATTCCATTATTATCCGATAAAGTTATAATTTTCTTAATAAGAAAAATAAAAAATACGCACACGACGATTTTTTTTTATGAAATTTTCACAAAAAAAGGATTAGCCGAATACATCACTCAAATAATTTTTTCAAAATTTCTTCTTTTTGCTCAACCAACTGCAGTTCGGTGGCACCGCCTTCACCAGCTTTGCTGCGCTGTCTTTGCAATTCAAGCATTTGCCGAACAGCCGAAGATTCCGGTCTGGTTTTCAGCTGCTTTATTAGGGCTTTGGCGTTGCGGCGAATGTTTAGAGTAAACAGCAATGCCGATATGCGCTGCTGCACATAAAAAAAGCGGTCAGCGTCCCATTGATGATAAACAAACCAAATTTTGCTTTTCCAATCCAGCCATTTAGAAGGATTGGTGGTTTGATATGAGATGGTAAATCCATTATCAAAGCCTAGCTCTTTATATTGCGGATATAATTTAATAAAGCTGTTCAATTCGTCTTCTGTAATTTCCGCTGTATAATTCTGTTGTTTTGCGGCAATTTCTAAATTTGCCTGCTTCCAAACGGTTTCGGTTACCTGACATCTTACAACATACAGAATTAAAAATATTCCGACAACAAACCAAGCTAAACGTTTCCAAAAGGACATTACCATTGCAGTTTCTCCATGCAATAGTCAATATTCAAGCCAAAACCAGTGGAAAGTTTATCGGTTTGTTTAATTAAATTGCCAGTTAGCTGATGTATGCCGGAAGTTATCAGTAAATTTTTACCACCGAAATTATTGCCCAAACGCATATCCGTTGCCATATTATCACCAATAAACAAGCAGCGGGAAACGTCAAAATTAGGTAAGCTTTCTGTTAAATATGAGGCAATGCGCAAATCAGGCTTGCCAAATGAGATTATTTTTCCGCCAATCATGGCATATTGCTCGGCAATTGCTCCGGCTGCCGTTTTTACAGCTTGCGGTGTTAGCACTAAAGTGTCGTTTCCCACGCACAGCAATGGTAAATTTAAACCGGCGCCTTGTTCCAAAATCGGCATCAGCTCGGCAATTTCCGTGCCTTTTTCTGATTGTTCAGCCACCAAAAAATCTGCCATCAGCACGCTGTCTACTTTTTCATAATCTAATTTATCCAGTGCACAGCAATGCTCAGAACTTAAAGAATAGTAAGTGCTGCCGATGTCTTTTTGCCGCCGGAAATAGTAATGGGCAATTTCACCGGCTGTAATCAATGCATAAAAAATATTCATCGGCACGCCGCTGCGTTTTAAGTGCCAAAATAAATTTTGCACCCGCATTCCGCTGTTAGAAGCTAAGGCAATTTTTTTTCCGCTTTGATAAAGCTTGGTCAAGGCATCAACGCTTTCTGGAAAAATTTTATTACCGTCTGTAAACACGCCGTTAACACCGCATATAACGGTGTCAAATTCATCGCGGATACGCGAGATATGTTTTATCAGACTGTTCATTTTGCTCTAACTGTTTTTTTAATTGTATAAAAGCAGTTTAGACCAAATTAGTAAATTTTTAGATAAGATTTTAATTTAGTAAAAAGTTATTTATGGCGGTGGCTATCTGCTCTTTGAAAAACAATTCATTTCCCCACCATTGCTGTGGATTGTCTATTTTATAA
>CAVEOB010000026.1:0-4476 GCA_963617265.1 Mediterraneibacter gnavus | reverse complement strand
AGCCTCGGCTCATACCGTCGTTAATGCGCACCAGTACAATCGACAGCGCTTGGTTCAAAAAATAGGCATTGGTAAAAGCGTTTTCACCTTCTTCCTGATAATCTATTTCAAAATAGCTGAAGTCGTTGCTGTAGTTTTGCTGATAGATATTATAAATTTCTCCCATGGCTTCGGCGCAATGCGCGCAGGGGGGATTATTATAGAACACATAAATTATGGATTTGTTCCAATTGTTCTCATTTTCTTCAACATATTGCCGAATATAAGGCGTGTAACCTGAAGAATCTATGAATTGCGCTTGAACAGGCGCTATTCCTATAAAACAAAATAAAAAAGCCACCGTTTGCAAAATTTTCATATCTTCTCCTTTGCTTATAAAATCATAAAGGAGAACAGGACTCTTTCAGCCACTTCTTTTCATCATCATTTACACACGCGGCTAAACGCTCATATACTTTTTTATGATAATCGTTCAGCCAGTCCCGTTCTCCCTTTTCAAGGAGATAAACATCAATCAGCTTTTTATCAATAGGCACTAAGGTTAGGGGTTCAAATTTTAAAAAGCCGGAGTTAGGCGAAGTTTCTTTGGTGTAAACCAAATTTTCAATACGGATACCGTAAGCATTTTCTTTGTAATACCCAGGTTCTATGGAGGTTATCATATTCGGCTTAAAGCCATAGGTGCTGCCGCCGCTTGATATGCGGTTCGGTCCTTCATGCACATTGCCGAAACAGCCGACGCCGTGTCCGGTGCCGTGTTTATAGTCTTTTCCTTCTTGCCACAGCGGAGACCGTGCCAGCGCGTCAAGCCTCATTCCGCAGGTATTGTTCGGAAATTCTGCCTTAGCCAAAGCTATATGCCCTTTTAGCACCAAAGTAAAATCATGTATCATCTCTTGAGTTGGAGTACCCAAAGCTATGGTGCGGGTTACATCTGTTGTTCCGTCAAGATACTGACCGCCGCTGTCAAGCAAAAGTAAATTATGTTCTCGCAGAATTTTATTGGTCTGCGGGGTAGGCTGATAGTGAACAATCGCTCCGTTTTCAGCAGCTCCGGCAATGGTTTCAAAACTTTCTTCAAAAAATAAATTCTGTTCTTTGCGCAGTTCGTGCAGCTTTTTTACCACATCAAGCTCTGTTTTGCCGTGCCAATTATTTTGCAGCCAATACAACAGTTTTATTAAAGCAACTCCATCGCGTTCATGGCAGGCAATCATACCGTTTAGTTCGGTTTTGTTTTTTTCAGCTTTTTGCATTTGGCAAATATCGCAGACAGGCTGCCCGTTTTTTATCAATTCGGTTAAACCTGTAGGAGCGGAATTTTCATTGTATAAAATTTTTGCCGTGCTGCTATTAAGCCATTTTGTTAATTCATCAAAAGTCCAAACCGACAGATTTGTTTGCAGATTGTCGCCGATTAGGACTGCTTTTCCGTTTTTATCAATCAGAGCATAAGCCCGCACTATCGGCGAACAAGCTAAATCTTTGGCATATATATTTAAAAGCCAAGAAACACTGTCCGCGGCGGTCAGCAAATAATAATCAGCGTTATATTCTTTGAGCAACAAGGTGAGGGGGGGTATTTTTTCTTCACTGCTTTTTCCGGCATATTCAAGTTGCCGTTCCATAACTTTTATGGGTGATTTGCTGTCTATTTTAACTAAATCTCCAACATCGGTTAAACGCAGATTGGCAAATATTTTCTTTACGTTTTTTTGTTCTGCTGAACTAATGGTCATACCATCATAGCCGATATTAGATATTCCTTGCTTTTGCAAAAAATCGCAGACGTTAACAAAAATCGGATCTTTGTTTATTACCGAAATTTTGTTTAAGTCAACTTCCTGCCGTGCTTGCAATTCATAACGTCCGTCTACAAACAAAAAAATACGGCTCTGCGTAATAGCTAACATTCCGGCTGAACCGCTAAAACCGCATAAGTGTTTCAGTTTGTGCTCGCACGGCAGAATATCTTGTCCGATATAACGGTTGGTGTAGGTTACGATATATGCCTCTAAGCCATTTTTTTCTAAAGCTTTTTTAATGTCGGATAGGGTCATTTTATTTCTCCAGCAAAGCAACGCGCCAATTTTCTTTTTCATATAATTTAACCAGTTTTAAGCCCTGTTTTTCATGTTCGCCGACCACCCAGTCTACTTGGTCGTCTATAAAACCGGAAATCACGGCATAGCCGCCTTTTTTCAAACTCTTAGCCATATCCGGCGCCATGGCAATTAGCGGACGCGCCAAAATATTGGCAAAGATTACATCGTACGGAGCATTTCTCTGCACTAAATCCGATTGATAGCCATCGCTTAAAGTTGCGATTATTTGTTTTTCTACGCCATTGTCCAAAGCGTTTTGCTGCGCCACGCGTACGGCTTCATCGTCAATATCTACAGCCGTTATTTGGGCGTTGCTCCAAATTTTTGCTGTTGCTAAAGCTAAAATTCCCGAGCCGGTGCCGACATCTAAGACTTTTTCAGGATTATGCCGGCAAAGTTTGTTTATGTCGGAAATTGCGTCCAAGCAGCCTCTGGTTGTTTGGTGTTCCGAGCCGAAAGCCGTGGCGGCATAAACTTTTAGTCCTATTTTGTTTTGCGGCAACGGTGTTTCATCATGAATGCTGCAAATAAAAAATTCGGCTTCTTCCAGCGGAGCAAAGGTCATTACATTTTCAGTCAGCCAATCATCGCTTTGCAGCAAATCCCAGCTATGGGGCGGCAAAGTAATGTTTTGCTCCTGCGCGGCTTTTTGCAAATCTTCTTCTTTAGCGTTTTGGCGCAAATAGCCGACTAACTGTTCTTTGCCGTCATCAGTGTAGTCTATGGAGGTTACTTCAAAAAATTCATCGGCAAAGGCTTGCAGTTCTTCGCTTATTTGGGTTGTCGGTTCAAATTTTGCTATTTTGCAGCTTCCTGAATTATTACTCATTTTTTTATCTTTCGTTATTACTTTTTTTACTAACTTTGATATAAATTTATAATCAGTATACTAAATAAACCATTAAAAAGAGCTTATCATGAAAAAAATATTTATTACTCTTTCTTCTATGCTGTTGGCGGCTTGCACTATTTTTGAAAGCGACCATGACAATTATTGGTTGAACAATGTGCGTCCGTATAAATTGATGAAAATAAATTATTATGATCCGAACGACGCCGTTGCGGACGAAAAAATTACCGACAGCAAAATTTTAAATACTAGAATTTATAAACACAATGTTGTGGTTTCGGCAAATTTGGGACAGCGTATGGTAGATGCTCAAACCTATACGGTGCAAAATTTTGCTAAGCCGGAACTGGTTGCAAAAAACGATGGAAGCATTATCGGCAGCAACTTTAAGGTACAGATTCATCAGGACCAACTGTTTGAGCCGATTGGCGAAGTAAAGCTTAACGGCAGTTATTATTTAGTGGTTTCGGGAGATGATGACGGCGATATGCTGCTGATTGATGAGCAAGGAAACTTTTTAGATTATATCTGCCACTTGTATCATGGTCAGCTTTTAATGCCTCGTTATCCGGCTGTTATCAATCCTAAAGGATTGGGCGTTGAGCAAAAGAAAGCCACCCGTGAAAGCGTCAGCGATCCTAAATTGCAGTTTGAACTCAAATATGACGGTTTGGAAAACGGCTATATGGCGTTTATCTATACCGATTACAGCAACGCTAATGCCAGCGAAGGATTTTTCCAGCGCTATGTTTTCCCGCAAACGCAGGATTTGGTTGAAATCAACGGCATTCGCTTTAAGGTTATGGACGTATATCCGGACCGCATAGAATATATGCTGCTGGATTAAAATATTTATTTTTGTTTGGTTAAAGCTCCCTAGGACAGGGAGCTTTTTTATAGGCGGCAGCGGCTTGAAAAACTAAGTCTTATAATTTTTTTTATTTTGCGCTTGACAACATAAGAAACATATGTTATATAAGTGCTCGTTATCGTAATCGCGGGGTAGAGCAGCTTGGTAGCTCGTCAGGCTCATAACCTGAAGGTCGTCGGTTCAAATCCTTCCCCCGCAACCACTAGAGCTAAGAGGAAGTTTCACTTCCTCTTTTTTTGTATCCGCAAATTCCCGCAACAGCCCAAGAACCGCCGACTTCATTTTTATTTTTGATGGGCGTAGCCTTTTCCTTTTGTGCGCAATTTTTTTGCAAAAATACATTAAAAAACACCCAAATATATACTTTTCTGAAGGTCTGATATTGCTAAACTACGCCCTTCAAATAAATTCAAACACAGCAACTATACAGCATTTTCCATTCCTCTTTTTATAATCGTTCCTTATAGAAGCACTTATAATTATAATATATTTTTGTTAGCAAAAACATTTAGTTATATAAAAATTCAAAAAAACTGGCTCCGATTTTATTTTTTTACTGGTGATTCTGTCGGAGGCAAAAAATGACAGACATAGAAAAAATTATAAAAATGTTATTTCCGGAAATAATGAAACTGATAGACACGCAAAAA
>CAVEOB010000025.1:14096-23633 GCA_963617265.1 Mediterraneibacter gnavus | reverse complement strand
GAACAAAAACACTCTGAAAAGACTAGCCAATGCTATTTATCTACAGATGAAAGTCTTTCAACTTGGAAATTAGGCAATCCTGATAAATCTGCGTGTGAAAAGGAAATATCCGGTCACACTTCAAGCGACAGCGATTATACCTTTGGCGCTGGTGCCGGAGGAACTACAGTATTATCATACAGTGATATTAAAAAGATGTTTCCGAACAAAACAATAAATGACAATACGACATATATTGATATCAGTGGTCTTGCTGGCGATAACAAAACGGCACTCATAAGTAAATATATTTGGTATAGAGTCACTAATACAAAACCATCTGATGAAATAAACATTTATCCAAGATGTTATAGAGATGTAAATCTAAATAAAGGATTTGGCGGTAGGTGTTATTTTGGCTGGAAAGGTACAGACTCTTCATTAGGAAATTACACAAACTGTAAAAAGCTTAACTAATATCAAAGAAAAAGGCGGGGATAAAACCACCCCGCCTTTTAACTTTAAATGTATAACTATCTATTCGATATTTTTGTTATTTACGTAACAAGTATTTTCAAAACCTGTTGAAATTTGTTTAGGTAATTGTAAATCACTTGTTCCCGTTCCTCCATAGCGCTCATCATAGTTTCGACAGTATGAGTGCATGTTTATAGTGCTTGTATGATGCGTAAAGCAAGCCATCACCATCACATAATCATCAGCACAATCTACACTGCTTAATGAGCTCCAGCCTCTATAAACAGAGCCGTAGAAGGCTGTGTTGGTGATTTTAGTTGCACTAGAGGTGCTTACCGTGTGTCCGGTGTCTTTTTCAAATGTGCTCTTTTTCAGCAACTTGTAATAACACTTAGGACTATGATCACCCGGCGTTGGGTCAACAATATCCCAAGAATTGTTGCTCAAGTTCAAAGAAATTGCTTTTGTACTTTCTGCATAAGGTAAGTTAATATAAGTGGTACCTTGCTTGAATTGTAAAGTAGTATCACCAAGTTGAACAGATTTTAAAACATTTTCATCTTCCGGCCAATTGTTATAATAAGCAAGATATACTTTTGCCGTACCGCTTTTTACACAGGTTTCAGATTTACAAGTACCACATTGGACTTTATTACCAGTGGCATTGTCAATGCCTTTGATACCAGTAGCAGGAACAAACGTTTCACCACTAGAACAATCATCGGCAGTATAGTAGTTTTGCTGTCTACAAGTCAAACCGTTCACATATTGAATGGTGTAGCGGTCGGTTTCGACCCTCTCATTCTTCCAAGTACTCTCAAATGATCCTTTTATTAAATCAATATTCGGCTCGAAAGAATTAACTAAATTACCATCTACATAGGTTTCTACAGCTGCCACATGGTCACTCATTATATTTTTATTGCTACTGCAATAACTTTCGTATGTGGTTTCTGTACCTGCAGTAATTGTTACACTTGAATCAACTAAATATCCTGGTGTTGTGCAAGTTTTTCCTGGGTAAGTCATCGCTTTAACGTTATATGACTTTCCGTCAGATGGCGTTGCATAGAATTTAAGTGTTCTATAATAGTGCGTTGCATCTGTGCCAATCTGGTGCTTTTCATCTGTATAGTTTATTGTTATAGTGATTGGTTCTATAACTAAAGGCACACAAGCTTCTTTAGTTGCATCGTAGTAATATCCTACACCGCATTGCTTACAAGAATTTGCATTTTTATCGTAGTAATAACCAAGATTGCACTTCCATTGGGTTTTGCCGCAACCGTCATCGCACGAGGTGGCGTTCTTGGTGTCGGATAATGTAGTATATGTATAGTCAGAACACGCTCTCGCCCACCTCAACCACCAAAAAAAATCATTATTTTTAGAAATCGTCTTAAACTAAAAAGCACAAAAAATTCCGACACTCACAAGAGTTGCGGAATTTTTGCTTAAATTTAATCTAGCACATTAACGCAATAGCAAGAATCCAAAAATTTTTTTAGCGCAACACGTTTGCCTAAATACTTTTTTCGTTCCTGCGTTTGCACCAAAGGCAGAGCTTGCAGTTTTTTATCCAGCGCTGACAAATTGCGGCGGGAAGTTTCCACTTCTTGAACAAATTTCTGCACTGTCGGAATTGCCGAAAAATCATCGACAAACTCCACTGTGTACAAAAAGCCTTTGCGCAAAACCAAAAAATCAGCGGGATAGCAGGCTAATCCTTTTGCCGCAGCACGCTTGATATACACATTTGCATAAAGCTCGCCGTCCAAATGAACGTTGATAATGCAATTTTCAGACGGATCGACATAAACCGAAGCCTCTTCCAGTTTTTCAAACTCTTCGTCCTCAATCTCCTGCTGCTTTTGAGCAATCTGCAAATTTCGCATAGAATGCATAAACTCATGCACCCGCGCATACAAACAGCTTTGCGGCAAAATGTTGCGTTTCAAATTTACTTCGTCATTAAAATACGGCGAGAAATAAGAAAAAGCCACACAGCAATTCTCAACTTCGGTCAGTTTGGTTTCCGCCGTTGCCGCAAGGCTTACAGCATGGCGCATCTCATCAAAGCCTACCGCCGGCAAAAAAGCTTCCAGCAGCTCTCGAAAATTATAGCCAGTGGCGTCATTGTCCAGCTTGCCGCCCGAAAAGCATTCCAGCGTCAGCAGCAAATTACGCTTCAGCTTATTTTCTTTGCGGCACAAGGAGCCATACATCACGTTATAACGCTTGTCCAGCTCTTGAAGAATAGCTATAATTGCGCCGTCTGGCAAAACCAAACCCCAGCAATACGCCGTAATAACCGACGTAAACAACAAGTTTTGCTTTATCTCTATGTTATAAATCTTAGAGATAATCTCCACAAAGTCATATTGCCACTGAATAGATTTTGTCTGCTCAATGTAATCCAGCATTTGCACCATATCCAAAAAACTTTCGTCTACGGCGTGTGCTAAATTCCACAAATCCTCCAGTTCTTCAGTTGTACTGCAGAATTTCAGACAGGTTGTCACGTCAAACGGCTTCTCGTTCAAATTATCAAGCAACAAGCCGTGCTCCTGCAAAAACATTGTTTTAAAAATGTATTGCCACAGCTCTTCTTTACCCAAAAGATACTGTTTCAAACCGCTCTTATCCATAAAAATTCAAATTAAATAATGAAACAATAAAATACAACTAACGGCAATATTATCTCACATTATGGATTTTTTGTCAAGGATACGTCTATATATTTTTGCGGATAAATTCAGATAGTTTTTCCGGTTCGTCCCAAACTACAGACACCTCAAGCACTTTTATTTCCTTTTGTAAAATACGCGGAATTTTAACATAATCTTTGCTTGTCGTATAAACTTCAGCGTCCAAAACTTTCGCTTTATCCAAAATTTTTTCCAGCTCTTCGCGACTATAGAAATGGTGGTCAGGAAAATCCATCGTCTCCACCACATTAAACCCCTGCTGGCTCAAGGTGTGATAAAATTTCTGCGGGTGTCCGATTCCGGCAAACGCCAGCACATTCGGATTTTCAATAGTGCAGGTTTGCACCGCTTCCGTATGCCCAAAAAACACTGGCAAGCCGCTTTTCTGCGCCAAATTATGCTTATCTTTGCCCAAAATAATCAGCGCATCTGCCCGCTTTATGCCATTTTGAAAAGTCTCGCGCAATGGTCCCGCCGGAATAATTTTTCCATTGCCGATACCGTAATTGCCGTCAAACACCAAAAACGACAGATTCTTATAAAGCGATGGATTTTGAAAACCATCGTCCATAATTATCACATCGGCGCCATTTTTAACAGCCAGCTCCGCGCCGGCATATCTATCCGCATTAACCACAACCGGAGCCTGCTGCGACAGCAACAAGGGTTCGTCCCCCACTTCGGCGGCGGAATGTTTTTTATTATTGACAATCACATCTTGCAGCTGCCCGCCATAGCCTCTGGTCACAAAATAAGGGTGGCGCAGTTCCAAATCCAGCATTTTTGCAATAGATATGGCAACCGGAGTCTTGCCTGTGCCGCCAGCGGTGATATTTCCCACGCAAATCACCGGAACTTCGGCTTTTTGCGGTTTAACCAGCTTTAAACGGGCTTGCGTCAGCGCTCCGTAAACCACGCCTATTGGATACAATAACTTAGAAACAAAAGAATTTGACTGCCAATATTTAGGTGTTTTCATTTTCCATATATCCTTGAATTTTCTCGGCAATTCCGTCTAAAACTTTGGCTTCGCTCGTTGCCCAGTTATAAGCCAAACTGCGTTTTGCCTCCAAAAGTTCTTTATTGCTCAAAAGCTGATCGACCATATCAATCAATTCAACGGTTTCATCTACCTGAATAATTCCGTCTGCCCGTTTTGCTCTATTCATCGCGTCCGTAAAATTGTGCATGTGCGGTCCCACAATCACCGCATCGCGGCAGCGTGACGGCTCCATAAAATTTTGCCCGCCGTGCGGAATAAGCGAACCGCCGATAAACACAATCGGACACAATTCATACCAAATTCCCATTTCACCGATGGTGTCGGCAATATACACTTCTGTTTCCGCCGTAATTTTTTCTCCAGCCGAACGCAAAGCCGTTTTAAGCTGAAATTTATTTTTCAAAATATCGCGGATTTCTACGCCTCTGTTCGGGTGGCGTGGAGCAATAATTGTCAGCAAACCTTCATGCTTGGCAATCAGTTCTTTCAAATAGCGCCCGATTTTTGCCTCTTCGTCATTATGGGTTGAACTAACTAGCCAAACCGGACGATTACCGATTTCTTCCTGAATTTCTTTTTTTACGTCTTCATCAACCGGAATCGGCAAGCCCGCATATTTTAAGTTGCCCAAACACATTGCATCTTTTGCGCCCAAAACCCGCAGGCGGTATGCATCTTCTTCCGATTGCCCCAAACAAGCCGTAAAGCAATCCAGCAGTTCTTTAATCACAAAATCAAACTGCTGCCAGCGCTTGAAAGATTTGTTGGAAATACGTCCGTTTATCAAAATAAGCGGAATATTGCGGCGCTTAATGGTAGAAAGCATAGCCGGCCAAAATTCGGATTCGAACCACAAGGCTATAGTCGGGTGCCAATGGCGGACAAAGCGTGCCGCAAATACCGGATTATCAATCGGCAAATATTGGTGAAAAGCCCTTTCCGGCAAACGTTTAGCCATAACTTCAGCCGAGGTGGTAGTACCTGTTGTAACCATAACATGCGCATCAGGATACAGCTCCAGCAAACGGTTAATCAGCGGCAGCATAGAAATAGATTCGCCCACCGATGCGCCGTGCAGCCAAATCAAACGACCTTCCGGACGTGGTTTTGTCGGACGTCCTACCCGTTCGTTAAAACGCTTAACATCTTCCTTGCCCATTTTTTTGCGCTTTTCAATGTAACGGCGGATAACTATTGGATAAAGCGTGCGCACCAAAGTGTTATAAATTCCGATAAACATTTATTTTCCCTCTGTCTTATTCTGTTCTGCATGTAGTTGTTTGCGGCTCTTTTTAGCGACTGTTCCCTGAGGAATATAGGGAATTTCCATTTCTCTGTCCAGTTTCCAGGTCAGCTCGTTAAGTGTTGTCTCAATTTTTTGCCGTAAATGTTCCAGCTCGTCGGCAGTTGCTTCCGCCGGAATAAAAAACGGCTCGGTTATACAATAAATCCCTTTATGAAACGGCAGCGGCACCAACATTCTGTCCCAGCTTTTTTCAATAACCTTTGCTCCGGCAATGCTATAGGTAATGCCGATAATCGGCTTGCCTGATTTTTGAGCGTAAAAAAGCGGACTCATAGTCAATTTCATTCCCGGTCCGCGCGGTCCGTCGGGAATAATGGCAATACTGTTATTTTGCTGCAAATTGCGCATCAACTCCAATGCCGCCTCCGTAGAATTTTTATTGGTCGAACCGCTGATATTGCCGATACCGAATTTTTTTAAAATATTCACAATAAGCCTGCCGTCGCGGTGCGGCGAAACCAAAGCGTTCAAAGTACGCGACTTATTCCAAAAATATGGCATTTCCAAAGTTCTTCCGTGCCAGCCTATCACAATCATGCTGCCATATTTATCCAAAAGTTCATAGGTTTCCTTAACGCCGCTAACTTTCCAGCGGGTTGTCAACCCCACAAATTTAAGATAATAATAAGCCAGCCAGCCGATAATTGCTTCACTTTTTTCTGATTTCAATAAATTTTTGAGCCAATTTTTCATTTTTCTTAATTATATTCCGTATATTTGACTTTCCTAAGTTTATCATACAAACTTTTTTATTAAATACAATCTGAAAAACCAAAATATTAGGTGTTTTTTTACTCTTTTTTGTGCTTTAATGCTTTTAACAGAAAGGAATAAAAATGAATAAACGCGTTTTGAAACCGGCTCAGCTGAAAACCGAATTGGAAAAATGTCTGCATTGCGCAGCAAAACCTTGTCAAAAAGCCTGCCCAGTGCATTGCTCGCCGTGTGATTTTATTGCGACGGCAAAAGCCGGAGATTGGCAAAAAGCTGCCGAGTTGATAGAGCGGCAAAATCCCTTGGCGCAAACCTGCGGGTTAATATGCCCCGACAAATTCTGCCAAAAAGCTTGCGTCCGCGCCAATTTGGATAAAGCTATAAAAATTCCGGCTGTTCAAGCGGCTATTATGCAAAAAGCCCGCGCCGCCGGCAAATTTTCTTTTCTTCCTGTCAAAAGCAACGGCAAAAAAATAGCCGTTATTGGTTCCGGACCTGCCGGTATCGGAGCGGCATACGAGCTGTTAATCCAAGGCTTTTCCGTTACCGTATTTGAAAAAAATGACACCATCGGCGGAGCGTTGAATCTTATTCCAAGCGAGCGTTTGCCGCGCGATGTAATTTCCGCCGACTGGCAGAAATTTGCTAAAAATCCCAATTTTGAACTAAAACTCAACACTCCAGTAACCGACTATGCTGCCTTATTAACCCAAGGATTTGCCGCTGTTATTGTTGCAGTCGGCGAACAAACTTGCCGCAGTTTAGGCATATCCGGCGAAGAATTCAGCATATCCTATACTGACTATCTGCGCGAACCGGAAAAATTTGCCGTCAACGGAAACGTAGCGGTTGTCGGCGGCGGAGAAGTAGCACTTGATTGCGCTTTAACTGCCAAAAGACAAGGCGAAACAGTTGAAATGTTTGTGCGCCGCCGCTTGAGCGATATGCGCATGGGGCTTGATGATTACGCCGAATTGATAGATAATGAAATCAACATTACCACCATGACACGCGTCAGCAAAATTCAGAAACTAGGCGAAAACAATTTAACTGCCTACACCGTAAAAACTCGTTTTAATGCCGCCGGAAAATTAGAGGATATTCCCCATACCGAAACACCACGCCCTGATTTTTCATTGATTATTTTGGCTTTAGGCAGCAGCTGCAAAGAAGAAAAAAACGACAATCCTTTAATAGTTTACGCCGGAGACTGCACAACCGGCGGTTCTACTGCTGTGGAAGCAGCTGCCTCGGGTAAAGCTGCCGCGCAAAAGCTGATTGAACAGCTAGCCTAGTCCACCGGACCGGTTTCGCGCAAATGCTGCTTGATAGCTCCCATTTTCCAGCGCATGGTATCTTTGCTAAATTTGTTAATATAAAAGAAGTAACCTGCTGTCACAAACAAGCCGGCAGCCGTCCAAGAAATTGCGCTGGCATAAAATATACCTGTATATCCCATAACTTTTGCCAAATAAATGGCGGCAAAAATACGGGTTGAAAGTTCAATAATGCTGGAAATAAACGGTACAATCGGTTTTCCCATACCTTGTACGGTATTGCGGAACACAAAAATCAAGCCTAAGAAAAAGTAAAACTGCGTACTAATAACCAAATATTCTTTACCGATTGTAATAATATCGACATTTCCGTCGTTTACAAATATGCTTATCATATTTTCACCGACTTCGCGCATTAAAATAAAGCCGAAAATGCTTAATCCGGTAGAAATTAAAAATGCGTATTTTGCACCGCGGCGAATGCGCGACAGCAGATTCGCCCCCCAGTTCTGCGCCGAAAAAGTTGCCATTGCCAAACCAATAGCCATCAGCGGCTGAGTGGCAATTTGCTCAATTCGCAAAGCTGCGGCAAACGCTGCAATAACCGACGGACCAAATGAGTTGCAAACGCTTTGCACAATCAAAATACTAAAAGACAAAATCGAAAATTGCAAAGCCATCGGCACGGCAATATTCAAATGGTCGCGCATAATCTGCCAATTAAATTTCATAAAACGCCGTTCCAAACGCAGCAGCGGAAACTTTTTCCACATATATACATAGCACAAAACAACTGAAATGGTGTTAGCCACCAATGTTCCCAATGCTGAGCCGACTACGCCCCATTTAAAATTATTGATAAAAACAAAGTTCAGCACAATATTTATCAACGATGAAAACACCAAAAAATACAGCGGCGTTTTGCTGTCGCCCACCGCACGGATAAAACCGGAAAACAAATTAAACGTCACAATCATCACCGCGCTGAGAGAAAGTACATACATAAATTTGTAAGCGTCGTCAAAAATAGCCGCCGGAACATTCATTATATGAAGCAAAGGCTTTAAGCTAAAAACCAATACAAACGTCATAATCACGCTCAAAACCAATGCCGCCAGCAGGCTATGAAAAACCGAACGCTGCACGCCGTCATCATCTCTAGCGCCGAAACGCTGCGCCGTAACCACAGTCAAACCGCCGGTAAAACCGAAAGCAATCATCAAAAACACCATATAAATAGGCGCAGAACTTCCGACTGCCGCCAGTGTTTCTGTTCCCAGCAAACGCCCGACAATTACCATGTCCGAAATTTGATATATTTGTAAAAAGATGTTGCCCAGCAAAAGCGGAATTGCAAATTTTATAATTAAAGCCAACGGATTACCGGTTGTTAAATCATTTGTCATCTTTTTACCTCTTTATCAATCATCAAATCTTTCTTAAACAGGGGGAGTTATAGCGCACAAATTTTAAATGTAAAGAGAAAAAATAATGATTTTTTTGTAAAAGTATAGATTTAAACTAGAAAATTTTTGCAATAACTTTGAAGATATAACAGATAGTTAATACGAATATTCATAAAAAAATTAAAAAAAATAAAAAAAATGCTTGCTTTTTAAATTTTTAGCGTGTATAAACACTTTTGTTGATGAGATGGGCGCTTAGCTCAGCTGGAAGAGCATCTCGTTTACACCGAGAGGGTCGGGAGTTCGAGCCTCTCAGCGCCCACCAGTTCGAAAGTCAGTGATTAAATTGCTGGCTTTTTTATTTTTAAATTTCTGCAGTTTCGTTTGCATATTTTTTTGCATATTAAAATTCCCCGACAGCCATTGTTATCGGGGAATTTGTTTGTATTCTAATCTTTAAATCAAGCCATATCCGGCAGCAAAGGTTTCATATTTTGGTTATAATATTCTTCAGCCCAAGCGCGCATAGAATCAAGCACCGGTTTCAAATTATACCCCAAATTAGTCAGAGTATATTCAACTTTCGGCGGAATTTGCGCATACACAGTGCGGATTAAAATTCCTTTTTCTTCCAGTGCACGCAGATTAGAGGTTAAAACCTTCTGCG
>CAVEOB010000025.1:0-14086 GCA_963617265.1 Mediterraneibacter gnavus | reverse complement strand
AATCATTACTTTCCAGCGGTCTCCCATGGTTTTTAACGCCATCTCCACCAGATTTTCCGGCATTTCAATCATTATTTTTCTCCAAAATTCACATCATTTTTATAATTAACATACCAAATTTTATTTTTCAAGTCCTATTACCTTCTCAACCACAGATTTATTTTTTTCCATTGCCACTTTAAATTTGTCTCTGCGCCATTATCTATATGCACACACTATTTGAAAGGAAAATAAAATGCGGCGTATTTGTTTATTTGCAGGGTATGATAAAGCAAACAAAATTCAAGATTATGTAGTTTACTTAATAAAGGAACTCTCCAAAATCAGCGAAGTATATTTTATGGGCAACGGGCGTTTTCCACCTGACGAACTGTTCAAAATTGCACCTTACACTCAAATGTTCTATTCCCAGCACATGCCGCTTAAAGATTTTGGCTGCTGGCAGTATCTGATAGCCAAATTAGGCTGGGAAAAGTTGGAACAATATGATGAATTGATTTTGTGCAATGACAGCGTTTACGGACCGCTTTATAATTTAGAAGATTTTTTCCGCTCTATGGAACGTAAAGGCTATGACTTTTGGAGCGCCACTTCAGACTACGAAAATCATTTTCATCTGCATAGCTATTGCATGGCTTTTTCTCAAGATGTAATAAAAAACGCCCAGTTTCATAAGTTTTGGCATTCCGTGCCGTTTGCCTATGACGCGCACAATTGCGAAATGGAGTTAACTCCGCTTCTAACCGAGCAAGGCTTTATCGGCAACAGCTATATCCGCACATTTAAAAATGAAAATGTTTTGCACCACCCAATACAAATGCTGCAAAAGCATAAAGCTCCGTTCATAAAAGTTAAAAGCTTTCTGCCGGAAAATGACTACACCGCCGGCAGCGGTATTGAACTCCGCCGGCAGCTCCGCACTAAAACCGAATATGATACTTCTTTAATTCCCAAGCATATAAATATGGCGCACCTGCCGCAAACCCTAGGTCAAAAAATTGCCCGTCTCGCCGGTTTATAACTTATGCCGTCCACGCATTCGGCAAATGCTTTATGCTAAACGGCGGCGCCACAAAAACCGCGTCAAAACGAATATCATAGCCTTTATATTGCGGCTTATTGCCCGTAAAAACCGCAGCACCTCTAATCAGGCGCTGCCTTTGTTTGGCTGTAATAGCGTATGCAGCCTCATCTAAAGTACGGCGTTTTTTTACTTCCACAAAAACTAAGCATTTTTTCTTGCAGGCAATAATATCTATTTCTCCAGCGGTAGTTCCCTTGCCGACAACAATATTTTTAGCAACAATCCGATAACCGTGCAAACGCAAATACAAACGCGCTATAAATTCTGCCCATTTACCGCTGCGGTAATTATTCATTTTTCAACTCTAACGCCAATGCATACACTTCATTTTTATTCAAGCCGAATTGCTCTGACAGCTCTTTAACCGCCGATTTCAAAGTAGTTTCCTGCAACCGCTTTGCCAACAAATCTTTAATATCAGCTGCTGTATACTGCGGCTCTTCCGGCGGAGCTACAATAAAAACGAATTCGCCTTTTGGTTCATTTTCTGCAAAATGCGTCTGCACCTCGGCAAAACTGCCGGTTTGCACTTCTTCATACATTTTGGTTAATTCACGGATAACCGAAATTTTGCGCCCGCTGAAAATTTCTGCCGCCTGTTCCAATGTTTTTAATAAACGCGGCGCGGTTTCATAAAAAATCAGCGTACTGTCAATGTTTTTCAGTTCATTAAACAAATCTGCCCTTGCCTTGTCTTTATTCGGAATAAATCCGGCAAACAAAAAGCGATTCGTCGGCAAGCCCGAAAGCTGCAAAGCCGTAATAACCGCGCACGCCCCCGGAACAGCCGTCACATAAACACCCTGTTCGCGGCACTTGTTGACCAATTTATACCCAGGGTCTGAAATCAGCGGCGCTCCGGCATCGCTGACCAAAGCCATAACATTGCCTTCGTTAATCAGGTCAATCAGCTGCTGCGCCTGCTGCTCTTCATTATGATCCTGATAAGTGATAAATTTTTTATGCAGCGGCAACCCCAGCAAAGAAAATAGTTTTTTTGTCATTCTCGTATCTTCGCAGGCAATAATCGGAGCTTCGTTCAGCACATCCAATGCCCGCTGTGAAATATCCTGCAAATTGCCGATTGGCGTAGAAATCAAATAAAGACCGTTTTTTAACATCAAATTCACTTTACAAAAACAAGTTTAAGCATTATTACTTTAGATATTGTTTTATATTTTAAGGAAAAATGCAAGTGTTAAAAAAAATAAGCGCCCTGTTTTTATTGTTTATTATCGGCGGCTGCGGTCTGATTGAACGCACCGAGCCTATGCCTCAACAAACTTTTAATTATCAAAACAGTCTGCCCCAAAACACTGTTGATATGACTGATTATTCGCATGTGGATTTGGGCAACGATGAAAGTTTCCGTGTAGCCATGCTTTTGCCTCTGACCGGCAAAATCGGCGACATGGGGCAAAATATGAAAAATGCCGCCATGATGGCTGTCGGCGACTTAAACAATAATAATCTGCTGGTGCAGTTTTATGACACCAAAGGCACCACTTCCGGCGCCCGCGTGGCAGTTGAAAACGCTATCAACGCCAAAAGCGATTTAATTGTCGGTCCATTGCTTGGCGAAGAAGTTGCCGCTATCAGCAGCGCCGCCAAAAATGAGGAAATTCCGGTTATTTCTTTTTCAACCGCGCCTAATGTTTTGCAAGACGGCATCTACACTATGGGACTTTTAAATGAAGAGCAAATAGAAAGAACAATCCGCTATGCCGTGTCTAAAGGACGTTTGAAACTGGCGATTGTGCTACCGGATAACCAAAGCGGTATAAATATGTTTAAAGCCGCCATGAATGCGGCGCAGTTGCACGGCGCGTCCATAGTAAAAGTCGGTTTCTATGCTCCTGACAGTATGGATTTTACAAAACTTGCCGCTCAAATTACTGGTTCGGCACGCGTTGCCGCCTCACAGCGAAAAGTTAAGCCGAATGAAAAAGATGAGGCTAAAACTGAAGAAGAAATCGCACCTTTGGATTTTGACGCTCTGCTGGTGCCGGAATTCGGAAACCGCTTAAAAGCCATAACTTCTATGTTCAGCTATTATGACGTGGCTGCACCTGAAGTTCTGTTTTTAGGCACTTCAGTTTGGGGAAACACAAATTTAAGCAAAGAAACCGAATTGTACGGCGCCGTATATCCGGTTATGTCCATGGCACGTTTAGCCCGCTACAAACAAAAATACTATGAAATGTTTGGTCAGCGTTCCAATGATTTAAGCATTTTCGCTTATGACGCCGTTGCTTTGTCTTCTGCCTTATCACACAAAGACAAAGACTATTTAAAGGAAGCTATTACTTCTTTGGACGGTTTTTATGGTATGAGCGGAGCTTTCCGAATTTTTGCCAACGGTAAAAATGAACATGGTTTAGATATTGTGAAAGTTACAGCAAACGGTCCGCAGATATTGGAACCGGCAAGCAATAAGTTTTATACTGCCAATCCAGCCTATGCCAAAAATGGTGCTGTAGACTTTTACATGCCGCAAATTTACGGCAAAAATGCTGATGAACTGCGCCAAATTTTGCTAAACATGCAATAAGTCAATTTTTTTGCTTGCAAAATCTAGAAATATGCCCATTATAAAGAAGTATTTTATAATGAAGGGCTCAGGATTGAAAAGCCGCCAACTCGGTCAGGTTCGGAAGAAAGCAGCCGTAACGGTGATTACAAGGTCTGAGTTCCTTCGCCTTTATGAGTTTTGAAAAGAATGGCTGATAACAACACACAATATGTAGCTTTGGCGCGCAAATACCGCCCGCAGACTTTTGAAGATTTGCTGGGGCAGGACGCGCTGGTGCAAACTTTGACTAACGCCATTCAAAACAACCGCCTGCATCATGCCTATATTCTGACTGGTATCCGCGGAGTTGGAAAAACCACCACCGCCCGTTTGATTGCCCGCGCCATAAACTGCACCGGACCGGACGGCAAAGGCGGACCAACCATTCACCCTTGCGGCGAATGTGAAAATTGCAAGGCTATTGCCGCTGACAGGCATATTGATGTGATAGAACTTGATGCCGCTTCAAAAACCGGTGTTGACGATATGCGTGAAATTTTGGACGGCGTACGCTATAAGCCAACCATGGCGCGCTATAAAGTATACATCATCGATGAAGTCCATATGCTTTCTAAAAGCGCATTTAACGCTCTGCTGAAAACACTGGAAGAACCGCCGGCTAATGTAATGTTTATTTTTGCCACAACCGAGATTCGCAAAGTTCCGGTTACTATTCTGTCACGCTGCCAGCGCTTTGATTTGCAACGTATCAGCATTGAAACTTTGGTAAAGTTATTCCATAAAGTTTTGACCGCCGAAAACATTGAAGCCGAAGACGAGGCTTTGCATGCCGTTGCCCGCGCTGCGGACGGTTCGGCGCGTGATGGTCTTTCTATGCTCGACCAAGCTATAGTTCTTGGAAACGGCAAAATTGACGCCGGAACCGTTAAAAATATGCTGGGTTTGGCAGACCGGCAGCAAACATTTTCCATGTATGAAAAGCTGCTGGAAGGCAATGTTGCCGAGGTGCTGCAAATTCTGCATCAGCTATATACCGACGGTGCAACTCCTATGCTAATTATTCAAGATTTGGTTGATATAACCCATCTTTTGGCAAAAGTCAAAATTTTGCCGGATTACCTCAACGATTCGTCCATCAGCGAAACTGACCGCGAAATGTGCAAAAAGCTGAATGCCGCGCCGATAGCGATTCTTTCTAAGATTTGGCAAATGCTAATCAAAGGCATCAGCGAGCTGCAATACGCCAACGTGCAGATAGACGCGCTGGAAATGATACTGATGCGCATAGCCTACTCAGCTAATATGCCGACTCCTGCAGACCTCCTGAAGGAATTAAAAAAAAAATCAGGACTGAATAAATCTGCCGCTCCCAATAAAATTGTATTAACGGCAACAACCGCTGCTCCGGCAGGCACTGAAAGCCATATTGCCTCCGAATTGACTGATGACGGCGGGTTTGAGCTTTCCACTCCCGAAGAACTAGCTAAATTGCTCAACGCCAAAAGACAAATGCTGCTGCTTTATGCCGTCAAAAACGATATGTCGTTCAAGGAATTTGCCGCCGGCAGAATGAGAATTGCTCTTTCCGAAAAAGCCGATAAAGATTTAATTGCCAACTTACGCAAATTTTTAGCCAAAGAAACCGGCGTTTCTTGGATTATAGACATAGATTATGAACCGCTGGGCGAAACTTTGGCATATAAAGAAACCAAAGAGCTGGAACGCGACAAGAAAAATATCTCTGAATATCCGTTAGTAAAAGCTATACTTAGCGAATTTAATGGTGCTAAAATAGAAACCGTTATCCGGAAAGCGGTTGAAGACGCCGAAAATGAAGAAGCGGCAGATTTTATTGTTCCGGAAGAAAATTCTGAAACTTATGATGATGAGGATAATTAAATGTTAAACATTCAAGGAATTATGAAACAAGCTCAGCAAATGCAGCGCAAAATGCAGGAAACTCAAGCCAAATTGGCGCAGGAAGAAAAAGAAGGCGTCAGCGGCGGCAACTTGGTCAAAGTAGTGCTGAACGGCAAATCCGAAATGAAGAAAATCAGCATTGACAAGTCATTGATGAACGCTGAAGAAGTTGATGTTTTAGAAGATTTGATTTTGGCTGCATACAACGATGCTCATCAAAAAGTTGACGCCATGATGGAAGAAGGTATGAAAGAAGCCACCAATGGTATTGGCTTGGGCGGTTTGAAACTGCCGTTTTAAGGTTTGAGGCGCTGCCGTGCAAGGTAAAGAAATTGAAAAGCTGACCAAAATCATTGCCAAACTTCCGGCGCTGGGCACCCGCTCGGCGCGGCGCATTGTTTTACAGCTGCTGAAAAAGAAAGAGACCGCTTTGCTGCCGCTAATTTCCGCTTTGCAGGAAGTGGCTGACAATGTAAAAAAATGTCCGGTATGCGGAAACTTTGACACAACCGAGCCATGTTCGGTTTGTCAGGATTCCGCCCGTGACCGCGAAACGGTGTGCGTGGTTCAAGATGTGGCAGATTTATGGGCAATGGAGCGCGTCGGGCTTTATCGCGGTCAATATCATGTTTTAGGCGGCATTCTCTCGGCTCTTGACGGAGTAACGCCTGATGATTTAAATATTGAAGGCTTATTTTCTCGTTTGCCGAACGGCGTTATTAAAGAAGTTATTTTAGCCTTGCCGGCAACAATCGACGGACAAATCACCGCCCACTACTTGTTGTCGCGGCTAAAAGAATTTCCGGTTAAAGTTACCACTTTGGCGCAGGGCATTCCGCTTGGCGCCGAGCTGGATTATATGGATGACGGCACAATCCAGCTTGCCCTTTCCGCCCGTAAAGAATTATAGCATCAGTCAGTTTTCCTATTTTTAATAGTGCTAAAACTGCAATTATCTTATTGACAGATAATAAATAATTTAATATGTTAGCGGCAATAAGCTGGAGCGTGCCCTCACGCTCTGTCAATTTAAGTTTGAAAAGGTTTGAAATGAGTATTAGTCCGATTCAGTTTCTGCGTCAGGTTAAGCAGGAAGTTAAAAAAGTTACTTGGCCTACAAAAAAAGAAGTAGTGCCGACTTGTGCTATGGTTGTTACCTTAGTAGCAATCGCTACGGTGTTTTTCTTTGTGGTAGACGCCGTTTTGGCTTGGGGCGTAGATAAAATTTTGATGTTAGGATAGGAGTTTAACTAATGACTGCTCGCTGGTATGTTGTAAATGTTTATTCAGGTTCAGAAAAGAAAGTTGCCGAATCATTAAGAGAACAAGCAACTTTGAAAAAAATGGACGACAAAATTCTTGAAGTTTTTGTGCCGACTGAAAATGTGGTAGAAATCCGCAAAGGCGCTAAAGTAAATGCCGAACACAAATTTTTCCCAGGCTACATTTTAGTTAAAATGGAATTGACCGATGAAACTTGGCTGGTAGTTAAAAACACTCCGCGCGTCAGCGGTTTCTTAGGCAGCCGTAACAAACCGCAGCCGATTACCGAAGCTGAAGTTCAAAAGATTATGAACCAGGTTCAAGAAGGCTTGGAACGTCCGCAAACCAATGTTAACTTTGAAACCGGCGAACAAATCCGCGTAATTGACGGTCCGTTTGCTTCTTTTGTCGGCATTGTCGAAGACATCGACACCGAAAAGAACCGCTTAAAAGTTTCGGTTTCAATTTTTGGACGTTATACTCCGGTAGAATTGGAATTTTCTCAGGTAGAGAAAATTTCTGGATAAGACAACAACCTCCTTTCAGTTATTGATTGTTGTGAAAGGCACTAAAGATTCATATCTTTGGTGCTTTTTTTATTGCAAAATATATAGCCCTTGATTTTACTCAAAGGCTATTACCTTACAAACTTTAACATTTAATCAGTGGTGATATTTGAAAATAACCGCACATTCATTGCCTTTGCAGCTGCAAGCCTGCACTGCCATCAACGGCGGCATTGGAATTGCTAAATTCTTTCCTCCTGGGCAGGCTATATATGGAGAAGTAGCGCCGTCGCAGCCTTCATTATAATTTGCATTTTCCATAATTTCCGCAGCCTCTGTGTCTGAATTTCCTATAGAACCATTATCTGCCCGCAGCGCAATAATGCCTGATGAATAGGCAGAACCCCAATCATTGGTAGCCAAAGCCATGCAGGCTTCACGCGACAAGCTGTTAAAAGAAATCACAAACGACTTTTTATCCGTGTCAGTATTATTGGCTTTTGCCGCGCTTATCCAAACTTTGCCGTTATAAGCGTTGATAATTCCTTCTAAAGTTCCGTCTTCTTTATATTTTACCATTTCATTAGGAACCAAGCCAATAGATATGGCGCTTGCATTATTCAATCCTTCATAGTCATTTTGCTGAGAATATCTGGTGCGGGTATTTGCCACAATCATTGCAATGTCATCTGTAAGTTTTGTTATTTTATATTTAGTCATAGCCTTAGAAAATCCGGATATGCCGATTACAGAAAGCAAACCGAAAATAGCCAGCACGCCCAGCATTTCCACCATTGAGCGTCCGAAAACATTTATTTTAACCGCCATTATTCTCTCCTAAAAAATAATTTATCAAATTCTGACTGTATTTTACTTTTTAATTTCTTAAATTTTTCTAAAAATAATCTATAACTTGAGGTATATACTACTTGACGCCGCCTTGCCCTATATGCTAAAAAAATATCAAAAAACTTATGGAGGAAATTATGAGTTATCAGTTATTAAATGCAAAAAATTCTGAAAATGGACGTTCTATGATAGAAATGCTGGGCGTACTGGCGATTATCGGCGTACTGTCCGTGGGCGGCATTGCTGGTTTTTCAAAAGCTATGGAAAGCTACAAAACCAATCAATGCATTGAACAAATTTCCACAATCATTGCCAATGTAAAAAACTTAGGCTTGCGCCAACATGGCTCTTATAAAGGCTTATCCCCTAAAGTAGCAAAAAAGATGAAGTTGATTCCTGACGATATGACCTCGGAAAAAGATAATGCAATAGTAATGTTCAGCCCATTCGGCGGCACGGTTAACGTCGGCACTGGCAACAACTCTTCTTCTGACAACCACAAAGCTGAAACAGATTTTCTGATTACTTATTATTCTTTGTCTAAAGACACTTGCTTGCAAATAATGGCAAAAAATTGGGGAGAGAAAAAAATCGGCATCATTGCCACCGCAGATGCCGCAACAATGGATAGCACTATAAAAAGTTTTCAATATACGGCAGCTTCAAGCTGCACGGCAAAAAACAAATCCGCTGTTTGCACCAACAAGCAAATGCCGTTATCCGACGCCACAGCCGGATGCGGTTGCGGAAAAGAGCATAGTTGCGCCATAACTATTTGGAATTTTTAAGTTTGGTTCACTGCTGCAGTGCAAAAACATATAAAAATTGAGGATAAAGATAAATTTCTTGCAAAAAATTTATTTTTGTGTATTACATTAAGACCAAATGGGTTTTTATAACCCTATGTTTTGTTTTTAAAATTTTAAGGATGAAAAAATGGTATCATTAGCAGAAAGAATGGCGGCAAATATAGATATGTCAGCCTTTAGCAAAGCCGATGAGCTGAAGAAAAGACTTTGGTTTACGGTTTGGGCTTTGATTATTTTCCGTTTGGGAACATATATTCCGCTTCCGGGAATCAACCCTAGTGTATTGGCTGAAATGTTCAGCCGCAACCAAGGCGGTATTTTGGGTATGTTTAATATGTTTTCCGGCGGTGCGTTGGAACGTATGACGATTTTTGCTCTTAATATTATGCCGTACATCTCTGCTTCCATCATTGTCCAATTGGGACAATCGGTTATTCCGTCATTGATGGCGCTGAAAAAAGAAGGCGAAGCCGGTCACCGCAAGATTACTCACTATACAAAGTGCTTGACCGTGCTGATTACCATTATCCAAGGTTATGGTATTGCTGTTGGTTTGGAAAGTGTTTCCGGTGCAAACGGTTCGTCAGCTGTAATGATTGATAGTTTTGCCTTCAGATTTTCTACCATCGTCTCTTTGGTCGGCGGTACAATGTTTATCGTATGGCTGGGCGACCAAATCACTCAACGCGGCGTCGGCAACGGTTCTTCTTTAATCATTACCGTAGGTATTATTGCCAACATTCCGAACGCTTTGGCGCAAACCTTTGAATTGGGTCGTGCCGGACAAATGTCTATCACCACAATCATAATGCTGCTGGCTATGGCATTGGCTTTGATTTATGTGATTGTATTTGTGGAAAGAGCGCAAAGAAAAATCATTATTCAATATCCAAAGCGTCAAATGGGTATGCGTATGATGGCAGCCGAAAGCTCTCATTTGCCATTGAAAATTAACCCGACCGGCGTTATTCCTCCGATTTTTGCCAGCTCTTTGCTGCTGCTGCCAATCACTATTGCTAACTTGTCAGCCGAAAAAGGTCCGTCATGGGTGCAAAGCCTGAGCCAAATGCTGGGACACGGTCAGCCGATGTATTTAGGCTTGTATGCGTTCTTGATTCTGTTCTTTACGTTTTTCTATACTTCAGTAGTATTTAATCCGCAGGAAACAGCAGATAATTTAAAGAAACACGGCGGCTTTATTGCCGGTATCCGCCCAGGTAAAAACACTGCCGAATATTTGGATTATGTAATTACCCGTTTAACAGTGATTGCTTCTATCTATTTGGTATGCCTCTGCATTTTGCCGGAGCTGCTGATTAGCAAAGTCGGCGTGCCGTTTGTTTTGGGTGGTACAACCCTGCTTATCGTGGTACAGGTTACTATGGACTTTGTCGGTCAAATTCAATCCCATTTGATTGCTTATCAATATGAGGGACTTTTGAAAAAAGCCGCATTGATTAAAAGGAAAGGACGTTAATGTCTAACGCAAAAAAAGGACTTTATGTCGTATTTACCGGCGCTCCGGGGTGCGGTAAAGGGACGCAAGCTCGAATTTTGAAAGAAAAAACGCACATCTGCCATTTGTCGACAGGTGAAATGTTAAGGGAGTATGCCGCACAGGATACTCCCTTAGGGCGTGATTTGAAAGCTTTGTTAGACCGCGGCGAGTTTGCCACAGATGAAATGATTATTGAAATGGTGCGCAATCGTATCGGTCAACCAGATTGCGAACACGGGTTTATTTTAGACGGTTTTCCGCGCACTCTGCCTCAAGCAGAAATTTTGGAAAGCCTGCTTGCCGAAAAAGGCATAAAATTAACCTGTGTGCTGGAAATTCAAGTACCGGACGAAATCATTATGGAGCGTATTTTAGGACGTTATTCTTGCCTGAAATGCGGCGCCGGTTACCACGATAAATTCCAAAAGCCAAAAGTTTACGGCGTATGCGATGTTTGCGGCGGAACGGAATTTGGACGCCGTAAGGACGATAACCGTGCCACCGTGCAAAATCGTTTGGTAAACTATCGTCTTTTGACCTATCCGACAATTCCGTTTTTTGAGAAACGCGGTTTGCTGCGTACCGTTGATGGTACCGGTACAATTGAAGCGGTTAGCCATAAGATTGATGAAATTCTAGAAATTTAGTTTCTTAGAATCATATTCTTCTTGCAGCGGCGGGTCTTCCCACCGTTTTTTATTCTATTCTAATCACAAAACTGCAAATATTATTTTTCAATAACCACCACGGCTTGGGCAAACGGGTAGTCGTCGCTCAATGTAACAAAAGTCTGCGCGGTTACGCTAAGCTTTTGCAAATATGTAAAAGCCATACCGCTGATAAGCAGCTCCGGTTTACCTAAATCCGTGTGCAAAATTTGAATGTCACGCATAAATATTCCGTCTCTAAATCCCGTGCCTAAGGCTTTGACAAAAGCCTCTTTGGCGGCGTAGGCTTTTGCCAAACGGCACGCCAGCTCCTTATAAGTTATATCACCGCGGAAATCCAGTTCATCAAGCTCTTCAGCCCCCATAATTTTTTGCTTAAAGCGTTCCAAAAATTCAGGAGATTTCGCGATTCGCTCAACATTAACAATATCACAGCCCAAACCTAATATCATTGCACATCTCCTTATTTGTTAGCACGAGAAACATAGCTGATTGATTTTGCCGCTTTTAACGCCGTAATCAAATTATTCAGCTGTTCCACGTTTTTAACTTCTATATCAAGCAAAATTTCAAAATAGCTCAAAGTACGGTAGGTAATATTCAAATTCATAATATTTGAATTTGCTTTAGCCACAACATTTGCCACATCAGCCAAAGCCCCCGGCTCATTGCTAATCATCAATTTCAAACGCGCGGTATGTTTTTCATTTTCGGCATCGGTTCCCCAATCAATATCCAGCCAGCGTTCCGGCTCTTTTTCATAATTTTTGAGCGATGGACAGTCGAGAGTGTGGACAGTAACGCCTTTGCCGGTAGTGACAATACCAACAATTCTATCCCCAGGAACAGGATGACAGCAGCCGGCAAAATGCACCGCCATACCGTCAATCAGACCGCGGATTTTGAGGGCATCCTTTTTAGCCTGCTCTTTTTTGAAAACCGGCAGTTTGATGGAACTTACCATTTTTTCAAGCTTAGATTGCTTATAAGCAGGGTGCACGGCGCGCAGAACGTCCCAGCCGGTAACCAAACCTTCACCAACTTTGGCATAAATATCGTCAACCGTTTCCGCCTCAAAGTTAGAAAGTACATTGACCAAGCCTTTTTCCGTAAATTCCTGTTCTTCTTGCTTGAATAGTTTTTCCAAAATTTCTTTGCCAAGAGTGATAAACTGCTCGCGCTTATTGATACGGACATAGCGGCGGATTGCGGCTTTAGCTTTTCCGGTTACCACAAATCTATCCCATTCCAACGACGGGTGCTGATTTTTAGCGGTTAAAACTTCCACCTGATCACCGTTTTGCAGAATAGTCCGCAACGGTTTGATTTCGCCGTTGATTTTAGCACCAACGCAGGTATCGCCCACATTAGAGTGCACAGCATAGGCAAAGTCAACCGGTGTAGAACCAACTGGCAAACCTATCAAGTCGCCTTTCGGGGTAAAGCAAAAAACTTGGTCGTTATACATTTCAAGCTTAGTGTTTTCCAAAAACTCGTCCGGATTCTGCGCTTGATCCAAAATTTCCAGCAGCTCGCGAATCCAGCGGAAGTTTTTGCCTTCGGTGCGCTGTCCTTGTTTATATGCCCAGTGCGCTGCCACACCCTTTTCATTAACTTCGTGCATTTCATAAGTACGGATTTGCACTTCAATCCGCACGTCATACGGACCAATCACGCCGGTATGCAAAGATTGATAGCCGTTCGGCTTAGGCGTGGAAATATAGTCTTTGAAACGACGCGGCACCATGTGATATTTGCTGTGAATAATACCCAACGCCTGATAGCAGTCCGCCACGGTGTCAACACAAATTCTAAACGCCATAATATCGGAAAGCTGCTCAAAAGAAGCATTTTTCAGCTGCATTTTGCGCCAAATCGAATACGGAGATTTTTCACGTCCGGTAATGGTGCAGTGCACGCCGTTGTCAGCCATATCCTGCTCCAGCTGCTTAATAATCTTCGGTACAATATCGCTGCCCTGCTCACGCAAAAAGTTCAGGCGGGCAACAATAGAGTCGTGCGCATCTTTATAAAGCTCGGCAAAAGCGATTTCGTCCATTTCTTCTTTGACTTCCTGCATACCGATACGCTCTGCCAAAGGCGCGTAAATATCCAAGGTTTCTTTGGCAATACGGGCGCGTTTTTCCGGCGGGCAAAAGTGCAGCGTGCGCATATTGTGCAGACGATCGGCGAGCTTTATCAGCAGCACGCGGATATCTTCCGACATCGCCAAAAGCAGCTTGCGGAAATTTTCGGCTTGCTTGCTGGAACCTGATTTTTGCTCAATCATCGCCAATTTGGTTAAACCGTCCACCAGCTGCGCCACTTGGTCGCCGAACAAAACGCGGATTTCATCAAGCGTAGTATCGGTGTCTTCCACTGTGTCATGCAGCAAAGCGGCAATAATCGAGGCACTGTCCAGTTTGAATTTTGTCAGAATACCGGCAACTTCAATCGGGTGCGAATAATAAGGGTCTCCCGATGTTCGCAGCTGAGAACCATGTTTTTTCAAAGCAAAAACATAAGCGCGGTTAAGTGCGTCTTCATCGGCGTACGGGTCATATGACTTAACTAAATCTACCAGTTCATATTGTCTCAGCATTGGTCATTATCCTGTTTCAAAATACAAAAAAAAGCAAAACATACCTAATTATATAATACGTTTTGCTTTATGAAATGTTAATTTTTTTCAGTGAAAATTACAAATCGTCTTCATCCATACCGTCATCCAAAGCATCATCGCCAAGGTCGGCGTCATCATCAAAATCAATATCTGCGGCATCAGAATCCAAATTCAAATCCTCATCATCGTCACCGCCATGAACCTGCATATTGCCGTTTAAATCTTCATCGCTGATCATATCGCTTGAAAATTGTCCGTCCATATCAGCCAATTCTTTTTCAGCCGCCAAAATTTCAACTTCTTCATCTTCCGGCTCTTCAACTTCAACGTATT
>CAVEOB010000024.1:0-23659 GCA_963617265.1 Mediterraneibacter gnavus | reverse complement strand
CGCATAAAGAGCTGCCGATGTATAATACAAGAACTTTGACTTATTATTATCATGACTTTTTTGAGGATAAACCGTTTAAAGAGCAATTTTCTGCTTTTAAGAAAAAGTATGAGCGGCGATGGGAAAGAAACCGTAGTTTTATAGAGGCTGCAGATTCTGTGCTGTTGATATACATAAGCCATTTAGCAGATCAAAAGAAAGATGTGTGCCTTAATGATGCAAAAATAGTTTCTCATATTAAAAGGCTCAGGGCAAAATATCCCAGCAAAACCATAGACCTGTATATGTTTGAGCATTCGCCGATTTTTCATAACGGCAATTATGTCCGTAGTGTTCTAGATGTCGGGGTTATCCGCTACATTTCTAATCATGACGAGGTGTTTCCTGAAGAGGATAATGACATTAGACATCAGGCAAATTCACTAATGATGCCGAAATCAATTTGCCGGATTCTTGAACATATAAAATTAACCGATAAATTTAAGATGATATAAAAAATTACCCCGCCGAGGCAAATGCTTTAGCGGGGCTGAATTTTGCAATACCTAAAATTTAGGCAGCTTTTTTCATTTTTTCAGCAGCAAATTCGTTCATTTTGCTGATAACGTATGACAGCTCTTCTTCGGTCAAGTAAGGAGTCATCGGAATGCTGCAAACGGTTTTAGAAAGTTTTTCGCAAACCGGCAAAGAACGATTGTTCCATTTAGCATAGGCAGTTTGAGTGTTTACTGGACGAGGGTAGTAGGCGCCGCAAGGAATGCCGTTGGCTTTTAAGTAATCCATCAATTCATCGCGGTTTTCGCAGTTAATGGTGTACAAAGCGTATGCAGATTGGCAGTTCGGCAGAATCTGCTGTTTGTTAAAGTATGGGCTCAATTCTTCGTCATAGCGTTTTGCAACTTTGTAACGGTCTTTCAGTTCCTGTTCAAATACAGTTAATTTCAGCAGCAAAACTGCAGCTTGGAAAGAGTTCATACGACCAGTCATTCCCAAACGAACATTGTCGTAGTGGTCTTCAGGGCTCATCCCGTGAACGCGGCAGGATTTAACCAATTCATTTTCTTCGTTGGTGTTAGAGAATACGGCACCACCGTCGCCATAGCAGCCTAAAGGTTTTGTCGGATAGAATGAAGTTGCGGTCATATCAGCGATAGAGCCGGCGTGTTTGTCATGGTAAACCGAACCAAAAGACTGGCAGGAGTCAGACAAAACTTTCATACCGTTTTCATGGGCGATTTTAATGATTTCATCATAGTTGCACGGAGAACCGAAAATATCAACGGCAACAACGGCTTTAAGGTTTAATTTGCCCTCTTTTTTAACTTCAGCAATGGCTTTTTTCAAATCTTCCGGATTCATATTGTAGGTGTTCGGATCAGAGTCTACAAAAATCGGAGTTGCACCAAGCAAAACCGGAGCTTCTGCCGAGGCAACAAATGTAAATGAAGATACAAATACGGCATCGCCGGCTTTAACGCCCCAAGCCATCAGGGCAAGGGTCAGGGCATCTGTGCCTGAACCGCAGGTAGAGCAATATTTTGTGCCGGCAAAGTTAGCTAATTTTTCGTCCAATACTTTAGTTTCCGGACCTTGGCAATATGCGCCGTGGTTTAAGATAGTTTTGAAAGAGTCTAAAAATTTTTCCTGACCAATAACTTTTTGAGCAGTAGCGCAGTCAAATAAGTTGATTTTGGTAGATGGTTTATTTGTCATAGTTTATCTTCCTTATAAAAAATGTTTTTAACTGCCTTGCAGGTTACATCGATTCTTGCAGTGGTGCAACACACAAAAAGTTACGGTTTTGTAACATTGCATAAAACAAAAAAAAGACGATGCAATAAGCACCGTCTTTTCAAACTCTAACTCGTTAAAATTAGAAAGTATATCTAACACCGAGCATAATTTCGTGATCGCGAGCTGTCAATTTAGTAACTTCGCCGTCACCAAAGTTCTTACGGATACGACCCAAGTCAGCATAACGGTAACCAGCGTCAACAGTCCAATGAGAGTTGATATCGTATGTTAAACCAGCCATAACTTGCCATGCTAAATTGTAAACAGATTTAGCTTCATCACCATCGTCAGCTTTCAAATAAGAAGAACCGATACCGGCACCAACATAAGGTGTCCAAGGTGTGCATGTCAAATAGTCAAAATAAGCATTGGCCATTACAGAGTGCTTATAAAGTCTGAAGTGGGTTACATCTCCGTCTTCTTCATAAAAGTAATTTCTTTTAATGTCACGAGAATTGTTCAATTCCAATTCACCACGAACATAACCAGCTTGAACACCGTAAGCAACGTGTGTGCCAAACAAGTTTTTGTTAGCTTTTTCACGAAACAATTCAGCTTCGGTAGGGTCAGAAGCTTTGATGTTTACTTTGTTGAAGTCATAAGAAATTTTACCGGAAACGTATTGATTTACTTCAGCTTGCGCATTAACGCTGAGTAAAGAGGCAACACCGGCCAATAACAAAAATTTTTTCATAGTTTATTCCTTCTAAATATTACTTTTGAACAACAATATTACTATTCGTATTGTAACAACGCTAATTTAGAGCGATAAAAGTTAATAGTCAAGCAATATTGTAATAAATTTTGGCAACAAATTGTTTCAAAATTTAAAATCAGGTATGTATATAGCGGCTAAATATTAAAAATAAGTGTATAGCAAACGCCCGTTTTTTCGCAGCCAATCATGTCCTTTTTGCCAGTCCGGATATAAATTTGCCACACATTGCCAAAAATCAGGCGAATGGTCGTGATGTTTCAAATGTGAGACTTCATGCGCCATAAGATAGTCTATCGCATATTGTGGCGCCAGCGCTATCCGCCAGCTGTAGTTTATATTATTAAGTACAGAGCAGCTGCCCCAGCGCGACTTGGTGTCTTTTATGCAGATGCCGTTGATCTTGCAGCCGATTTTCGCAGCAAGAGGTGCTGATAATTTATAAAATTCTTCTGCCGCGGTTTTGCGGATATAGTCTTTAACCCGCCGATGCAAAAATTCTGCGCCGCCGGAGACAATCAGAGTGTCTCCCTCAAGTCTCACGCCGCAGCGCGCTTTCGGCTGATGAGAAATCGTTACATTTTGCCCGAATAAGGAAATGGTTTCGCCGTCGCTGAAATATTTGCGTTCCGGCAGTTTTTGCAGCGTTTCTAAAATCCAGTCCATATTTTCGTTTACAAATTTTATTGCCTGCTTGCGGGAGCAAAAGCGCGGAATAGACAGCACCGGAATGCGTTTTTTATTGTCAATATGCAAAATAAGCTTGTGCGAGTTCGGCGACTGCACAACTTTGATGTCCATGCCCACGGCTTCTTTAATGTCAAAGGTCTTGCCAGTCAACAATGTAATCTTCATAGTCTTTAACCTTGGTTTCGCTAATCAGCTCGCGGTTGCTTAAATCCATGCTGGCGTTTTTCACGCTGTCGGCTCTGCCGGTTAATAGCGGGTGCCATTCCGGCAAATCATAGCCGTTGTCTAAAAGCCAATAAGCGCAGGTCTTAGGCAGCCAGCGCGGTTTTTCCCGCACTGTGGCAAGGTCTATTTTGCGGCAGTCGTCCATAGCTTCAAAACGATGTTCATAAATTTTGCAGAGGCAGGTTTTGCAGTCTAAAAAGCGGCAGCAGGCACGGGTAAAATGGACTTTGCCTTTTATTTCTATTTTGTTCAGGCAGCATTTGCCGCAGCCGTCGCATAAGGCTTCCCATTCCGCTTCGTTCATCTCGTCGAGTTTTTTATGTTTCCAGAATTCCGGTTCGAGTTTTTTAAATTCATCAACACGCTGTTGTGGATTAAATTCGGATTCGTTTAAATTCTGCTCGCTCATCAAATTTCCTCGTCCGTGATATGGTCTTCCAGCTCCGATTCGGCTATCAACGCTTCTGAAACCACGCGTCCTTGCAGCGGCTGCAGCTTTTGCGGCTTATAGTCTTTGTCAAACAGTTGGCGATAGGCGCAGGCTTTGGGCATCCAAGCAATGTTATCAACATTCTGCGGCGTCAGCTTTAAGCATTCCGGCACCAGTTCGCAGCGTTTGTCATAAACGGTGCAGAGATTATTTTCTGTGTCATAGTAGCGGCAGATAATGTTGGTATAGTAAATTTCATCTGTTTCTTCGTCTTGCAGTTTCAGCAAGCAGCAGCGACCGCAGCGCTGACAGATTTTTTCCCATTCTTCAGGGCTTATTTCAGCCGGATTCTTAACCATTAGCCGCGTTTCTCCGCCATTTTATCTTCTTCTGCCAAATTGCCAAATTGGGCAAATTCACCATTCCAGAACAGTTTTACCGTACCAGTCGGACCATGACGCTGCTTGCCGATGATAACTTCGGCGATATTGGCAGTTTCACGGTCGCGTTGTACCCATTCTTCATGCTTTTTCTGGAATTTTTCCGGCGTATCGCCTTCCTGCTGTTTTGGCTCGGCATTATGAATATAGTAGTTTTCACGGAATACGAACATAACGATATCGGCATCTTGCTCGATAGAGCCGGATTCGCGCAGGTCGGACATGACCGGACGCTTGTCGTCGCGCATTTCTACGCCGCGGTTTAATTGGGAAAGGGCGATAACCGGAACTTTCAGCTCTTTAGCCAAAATTTTCAGTCCGCGGGAAATTTCTGACAATTCCTGCACACGGTTGCCTTCGTTGCGTTTGTTGTTGGAGCCGGAAATAAGTTGGATATAGTCAATCACTATCAGCCCTAAACCTTTGCTGCGTTTTAAACGGCGGGCGCGGGTGCGGATAGCGTTGATGGTTACCCCCGGGGTATCGTCAATATAAAGCGGAATGTTCGCTAGTTCTTTAACTGCCGCGGCGATTCGCATAAATTCCGAGGCGTCAAGTTCGCCGTTGCGCATTTTTTGGCTTGAAGTCTGCGTGACGGTGGAAAGAATACGTGAGGCTAATTGGTCGGCGGACATTTCGAGTGAAAAGAACGCTACGCCTTTATTTTCCGGCGGAGTTTCTTTGTCGCGTGAATAAAATTCTGCCACGTTATAGGCAATGTTGGTTGCCAGTGCGGTTTTACCCATGGCAGGACGTCCGGCTAAAATGATTAAGTCGGAATCATTCAAACCGCCGATTCGGTAGTCCAGCTTGTTTAAGCCAGTCGGCGTGCCGGAAATTTTACCTTCTTTTTGATAAGCCTTTTCAATGGCGGCTAAAGAAGAGCCTAAAGCGGTGGAAAAATCTACAAATCCGCCTTGCGCATCGCCCCGGTCGGAAAGGGTGTAGAGCATTTTTTCGGCGCTTTCGATTTGATCGGTTGCCGAGGAATCAATGCTTTCTTCTAGTGCGTGGTTAACAATTTCATAGCCGGTGTTAATCAGCTCGCGGCGCAGATATTTGTCATAAATAAATTGGGCGTAGTATTCAACGTTGGTTAAAGGCGAGGCGCTTTCCGCCAGTTTTACCAAATACGGAAATCCGCCGACTTCATTCAGCGTGCCTTCTTGCTCAAAATAGTTTTTCAGCGTGATAACGTCGGCGACATGTCCTTTAGTGATAAGCTTTGACATCACGTCAAAAATCTTTTGGTGGGTCGAGTCGGCGAAATGCGCCGCTTTCAAAAACTCCGAGACCTTTTCAAAAGCTTTGTTATTTGCTAAAATAGCACCGATTAAGGCTTGTTCCGCTTCAATATTTTTCGGCAGACGTGTGGCGTCCAATTTTTCCATAGAAGTCCTCTTTTTTAATACTTTTATAAATTTTTATCTGTTATAATGAAAAATATCTTGAAATGGGACTGAAATATTTTTTATCCTGTGGATAATGGGTATAAAAAATGGTAGTTTCGCTAAAATGAGCTATTTTATCTCAAAAAGGAGACATTTGATGGCGAATAAAAAAATTTTGGTTATCGGGGGCGCCGGCTATATCGGCAGCCATGTGGTAAAAGCGCTGCTGCGTGAAAATTTTGCCGTAACCGTATATGACAATCTTTCTACTGGACAAACCTGTAACTTAGCTCTCAAAGCGGAGTTTGTTGAAGGGGATATTTTAAATTTCGCACATTTGGAAAAAGTAATGAAAGGCGGCTTTGACGCGGTTATACACCTTGCCGCCAAAAAAGCAGTGGGCGAGTCTATGGAAAATCCGCAGTTGTATTCACAGAACAATATCAGCGGCTCGGTTAATATTTTTAATGCTATGCTGAATGCTGGAGTGAAAAATGTGGTGTTTTCTTCCACCTCGGCGGTGTACGGAACTCCGCAGTATTTGCCGCTTGATGAAAATCATCCGCTTAATCCAATGAGCTTTTATGGCTATACTAAAATGGCGATAGAACAGGTGATGAACTGGTACAGTCAAATCAAAGATTTTCATTACATCGCCTTGCGCTATTTTAATGCTGTCGGCTATGCGGCGGACGGCAGTATCCGCGGCAAAGAAAAAAATCCGCAGAATTTGCTGCCGCTGATTATGGAAACAATTACCGGCAAGCGCGATATCCTGCATGTTTTCGGCAATGATTACGATACTCCGGATGGCACTTGCGTACGCGATTATATTCATGTTGAAGATCTTGCTGATGCACATGTTATGGCAATTAAAAAATTATTGGCGGACGGCGAGTCGCAGGTTATAAATTTGGGAACGGAAAAAGGCACTTCGGTTTTGGAAATTATTAAATCGGTGGAACGCGTCAGCGGTAAAAAGGTTAACTTTGATTTTGCTCCACGCCGCGCCGGCGACCCTGCCGCCGTGGTTGCTACCAGTGCTAAAGCCGCTAAAGTGCTGGGCTGGAAAGCTAAATATACGGATATAGATGAAATTGTAAAAACTATTTGGAATATCGAAAAATGCTAGAGGGTTTTGTACAGGACTTTGCCAATCATTCCGCTATGTCTCCGGTTTTGCTGTGGACCTGTTTCGGTATTGCCGTTTTTTTGCTGCTGGCAGCCGATTTATTTTGGTTTAACCGCAAAAACGAAGAGCCGCATTTTTGGCACACCTTGTGGATTTGTGTGGCTTATGTGGCGGCGGCGCTGCTGTTCGGCGTGTTTGTAATGTATGAAGACGGCGTCAAAAAAGGTATGGACTATTTTACCGGCTATTTGCTGGAAAAAAGCCTGTCCATGGATAATATTTTTGTGATGTCGATGATTTTTGCCGCGCTGGGCGTGCCGAAAATGTATCAGCACCGCGTTTTGTTTTGGGGAATTTTAGGCGCTTTGGTAATGCGCGGAATTTTAATCGGCGTCGGCGACGCTTTGGTGGTTAAGTTCCATTGGATTCTCTATATCTTCTCGGCGTTTTTGATTTATACCGGCGTCAAAATGCTGCTGACCAAGGAAGAAGAGCAGGGCAATATTAAAGACACTAAAATTTATCAGTGGCTGTCCAAAATTTTTCATGTGACGCACGAAATTCACGGTGAGCATTTCTTTTATAAAAAAGACGGAAAGCATTATATCACGCCGCTGTTTTTTGCGCTTGTGATTATTGAAACTATGGACGTGGTTTTTGCGCTGGACAGCATTCCGGCAATATTCTTAGTAACGACCGATGTTTATGTGGTGTATACCAGCAATATTTTCGCTATTTTGGGCTTGCGTGCGCTCTACTTTTTGTTGGCGGCGATTATCAGCAAGTTTGTATATCTTAAACCGGCAATTTCGATTATTTTGATTTTTATCGGCTTTAAGATTTTCTTGCCAAAAATCGGCATAGAAGTTGCCGAATGGCAGTCGCTGACCGTTACGGTTGGATTGCTTGCCGGCGGAGTGCTGCTTTCTCTATTCAAAAAGAAGGAAATATCTCACAATGAGTGATAGCAAAGTTTATTTAAGTTTTGGTCGGCACGGTAGATATGGTCACGATACGGCGATTGAGCATATTAGTATGCTGGAGTCATTTTGGGGCGGCAGGCTGCTAGCCGAAAAATTGCCTCCCTGCGACGCCGTATATTACTCTCCGATTGCTCGGGCGGTGGCTACCTTAAAATTTCAAGGGTTGGGCATGCGCTGCCGGCATTTGTTGGAAAGCAAGGAATTAGAAGAAGATATCTCAACTTTTATGGTCAGAAGATTCGTAAACGGCATAATTCAAAACTCTACGCCGGAAAATAAGCATTATCATTTTGTAACGCATCAGCCGGTGATAGAAAAACTGGGCTTACCGGAGCTGGATACTTGCGGAATTTGCTTTTGTGTTGCCGAAAACTGGCAGGAAATGCTGGCTGAAAATTACGAGATTATAAAAATGCCGCGCCCGAGCCATAGTGAATTGTTCTCATTGCTGAAAGCACTCCGCATTGAGCCTGAGGATTTGGAAAGATTCAGCCAAAACGGAGTATACAGCGCTCTGAGCAGGTTATAGAAAATATTTTGTACATTCTTAAAAGCAATCTTCTTAATCTTAGCCGAATTGAGAGGATTTTTTTGTCGAAAAAAAGCTGGTTTTTACTTAAAATACTCTTGATTATCAAAAAAAAATATGCTACTTTAAAATTGTATAAAAAATTATCTATAGATGCCATTAAAAGAATTATTAACGTGAGAAGAACTACTAAAGTTAGTACATAACCTAAGTTTTTCTAATCCATAGATAATCTGAGTTTTTACACTTCTGTACACGAACATGTATAGATTTATATATAACTATTCGAGACCTAGTCAGCTTGAGTAGCCCTGTTTTCTTTTGAGAAAACATTTGACTGTTAGTACGATTTCGAAAAAAGGTTTCTTCGGAGTTGTATTGACCTGTTTGCTTTTTAGCCTACAGAAAAATGTTTTCTTATTGAAGAAGACAGTTTAGTAGAAACCAAATTAGTGCAAAAATTAAAAATATTAAAACTATGGCACGCATTTATTCATTTATTCAGAGTGTTGTTATCGTCTTAGTATCCGTATTTGCTTTTTCTGCTTGCACCGATGAGGGCGCAGATACAAGCACCTATAAGGCAAAGGAGAACATCGTACGTGGTACAAAGTATACAAATACTTTGACTCACAACATCGACTCCACTAAGACAAACGCTCGCGACCGTATGGTAGCTACCTGCACCATTGAGGAAGTAGAGAATGGTAATGTTGTTGAAGGTTCTACCCGCAAGGAGACTGCAAATCCTTTGATGGAGTGCAGTATCTTCGCAGTGAAGGATGATTACACTATCACCGAGGATCAGATCAACTGCTACGCTCTTTCTACTAACATCTTGCGCAATCAGACTTCTAAGTCTGTTGCCAACAATGGTACAGAAGTATCAGACACAGTCGTTGTTACCATCTCTGATGGTCAGATTGTTAAATGCCCATCAACAATCACCAGCTACAAGACCACTGACGGTCATGCTTTTGGTACTGTTGAGTTGAGCAATGCAAAGCTTGTATCTATTGAAAATGCTTCAACAGGTACTCGTGCTGCTACATATGTTAAGACAACTTTGCGTACTATGTACAAGGTTGCTTTGACCTACGTTGAAAAGAACGTAGAGAACCCAACCTCTTACACTGTATACTTGACCACAGCTGCAACACGCCGCGTTATCGCTACTAACGATATCGAGTCTGTAACAGTTGAGAACAAGAAGCGTGAGGTTATTGATGATACTACCGAGAGAGTTTCTTTCGAGGAAGTTATCACAATGAACAACGGTGAGGTTGTCCGCAATGCTAAGTCAATGGTTTTGAACCGTGAGTTCAAGGGTATTGATGCTTATGCTAAGAATGTTAACAACTTTGCATTCAATCTTGCAAATGTTAACGGTGTTGTAAGTGGTGCTGAGGCTCAGGTTAAGAACGACGCTGAAGGCTGGACAGTTTATGGCAAGACCGATAAGTATTCTGCAAATATCAGCAATGGTGTTGCAGCAGATGCTTTTGCGACAGCTTATACTCTCTACCACGAGCGCGCTTCTTACAAGGACGCTAACGTTGAAGTAACTTTCGGTTATGAGAATGTTAACGTTTCTGAGGCAAAGAACACTGTAAGCAACGTTAATTCAGACCAGGCAGGTTATGACAAGGCTGTTTATGACAATGCTGTTCGTACCGTTTATATCGGTTACACCCAGAATATTGCAGAGCAGGTTTATCTTTATAAGACTGCACGCGCTATTTCTGGTTATGACTACCGCGATGGCCAGCTTGTTGTTAATGACAACAATGTTATTGCCAGCGTTGTATTCGTGACTCGTTACAATGACGGTACTGAGACTACCGAGAAGGTTAGCAAGACTTTTGCTCGTTCACTCAAGTGCACAAGCAACTGGACAGCATATGAGAACAACTCTAATCAGTTTACTCACATGTTGAATGTTAATCTCGCAGGTCAGGATAAGAAGAACGATGGTGAGTGGAACTGGGTTAACGAAACTCGTACCATTACCAACGTTGCAACTCTCGCCGGCAGCGATCAGACTAACTCTTGGACTTCTGTTGATCCTAACAACATTACATTTACCCGCGAGGGCCAGACTTACACATTTGATGTTGTTAAGTTTGATGTAAAGGATCATGAGGGTAAGGTAACACTTGCTTCTGATGAGGAAGAGATGTCTGTATACGCTTACAGCGCAGAGATAAATGTAAGCTTTGGCAACAACACTGTTAACAGCGTTGCTCCTGGCAAGATTATTGTTGCTAAGGAGATTAAGGGCGATTTTCCTGCAGAGTGGGGCAAGTTTGTTGGTGCATTCTGCACTCTTACTTGCAACGAGAACAACACCGACTGGATGTACGGTTGGTCGCTTCACTTTGAGAATGGAACTCTTCCTGTAGCTGTTGGCAAGAATGCTGCCAATGCAGTGATTGACCAGTCGTTGTTCGCATACGACACCAATAACTCATTTAACGGTGCTGTATACAACTCTATAAGCGGCAAGTGGCAGAACTCTATTGCTCAGGACAAGAAGCACATGCTTGCTTGGTACGATAGTAATAGCGGTATGGTTAATTCTATAGACCGTGCCACTGCTCAAATGTGGGGTTGGAACAATAGTAATATTACCGTGTTTACCTCTGATTTTACATTCGAGGTTTCAAACAGTGGTAAGTCTCTCATAGTTAAGAAGAACGGCAAGGAGTTCGCTTCTTACAAAGCAAGCTCTAAGTAATTCTTTTTAAGGATTTTTAGTTTTTCACTTTCGGTTTTCTGCCTATTAAAGCAGATTACCTCAAAATAGTTATTAACTTGTGGGAAGATGAGGACAACACCTTGTCTTTCCACCTCAAAAATTTTTGATTATGTTGAATTTTAGAAATATCGTGTGTGGTATCGCAATGATCGCAATGTGTGCAACTTCTTTCTCAGCTAACGCTGAGTGTGTTGAAAACGTGGACTTCTTCGAGGAGGTTCCTGTTGAGGCAATTGCTCCTGCACAGGAAACTGTTGCAGAGGCTGCTGTTGTTGATGATACGATTAAATTGGATGATTTTGAGTATGTTCAGGCTGTGCATCGTCGCACTGCCAATTATGATTATCGATCTGTAGAGGTTGATGGTCACAAGACATTGCTCGAAACCGCACCTAACTCTGGTCTCGAAATCGGTGTGAACGCTGGTGTTGATTATTTCAACAGCATGGTTACGCCAACTGTGGGAGCAGAGTTAGGCTACCATGGTAAGAGATTCTCTTTTGCAGCTTCTGCCAATGTTGGCATGAGCGAGTACAATTCAGAGTCTTCTAAGGCAGGAGAGAAGTATCTTACAACCAACTTCAATCTTGAGGCTGGCGTGAGACTTTTCGATCTTCCTAGCCGTTACCTCCATCAAAAGGAAGTATGGTTGATCGGAAACTTTGGCTACAAAGTCCGTAAAAACTATAACGCTTTTACAGACGATGCGCACGAAGGAAGCCTTGACTTTAAGGTCAAGGGTTCCACCATGATTTTTGGAGGCGGCGTTCGCGTTGACTTCAAGAATTACATGAAGAGAAGTAATCTTTACGTAAAAGCTATCGGCTATGCTGGTCACGAATACTTCTTTGACGGTTCAGAGGTTCGCTTTGGTGCATCTGTCACTCTTGGCGTAAACTTTGTTCTTGGTAAAAAGATGTACAATGAGAAAGCAATTAACAAATTGTTTGGCTCAAAGGCCGGCTACAAGAAAGCTTTAAACGCACGCAAGGTCGTGCGTATGTACTAGTTCCTATATAGGTAGTTTTTCGATTAAAAGCACAGTGTCTTCCGTAGGGAAGACGCTGTGTTTTTTTTTGTTTGCAGGGTTTTAATGTTTTTGCTTTAAAGATTTTTTATAGGCTTTAATCCGTTCTTTTTTAGCTTTACATTCATCGGGGTTTTGCCGGCAACATTTAGCGTCTCGTTCTCTTTTTAGGGCGCGGTATAATTCCGGACGCATAAATTTGCCTTGCCAAATTCCCAATTTTTGTTCTTTCGCCGTTTTTTCTTCCTTATTATAGCGGTCGCTTCTGTAACTTATTGCTTGACCATGCGCCACCATCTGCCGGTTTATTTCTATGTCATCGGCATAGCAAACACACAGCTCCCGTCCGTATCTGTCGGGTTTTGCCTCGCACTCGCAGCGGATTGTCTTTCCGGTCATAAGTTTTTTAATATAGTCAAGCGCTTCTATTCCACAACGGTATTTTTTGCCTAGCTTGTCAAAGCATTTTTGCTTATATTCCGGCGCGTCAATACCTTGCAGGCGGATTCTTCTGCTGGAATTTTCCAGTGAGTCGCCGTCTACCGGATACAGTTGTTCATCTGTTTTGGCAAAGGAAAACGAGTTTGACTGCGCGCAGGCTATAAATAATGCGGCAAATAAAATAAACATCAGTGAAAAGCGATTCATTGCATACCTCCTAAGCTGATAATAGCCGGATATTTTTTTGACGCAACTTTATTTTATTTACTTTTCTTTCATATAATTTTGCTAATGTAAGCTAAAGTTTTATAACTGATTTTATATAAGGTACCGATATGTTAAAAAAATTAGGAATATTAACAACTGCCTGCATTGCGTTGCTGGGCTGCCATACAGCTGAAGACCCAGATACAGAGCCGAAAACGGTTCCCGACGTTGCTTTTCAGCAGCCGGCAATCAAAATGCCTAAGTCAATAATTGTCTGCCGCGCTAAACAATGTGCGCCGGCGCAAACCACCACATCTAAGGAATATATATATAACACCTTGCTGCATATGCTTGACAGCAACGCCCGCAAACGGGCTTTGGTATGCGCTGCCGACGTTAACAGCCACTCTTGCACCGAAGAATATGTTTCTATGCCGATTACGGTAGGAATTACTCCGGCTTATTTGTATATTGACGATGTAAAAATCACCGATGTTTCCATTAGCCGTAAAAACACTTCAGCTTTGGATTTGATTTTAAATTGGAATATCACCTATAATGGTCAAACTCCGATTTGCCGTCCAAGCAAAACTTTGCTGTATGCTAAAAACATCAATAATGTAATTATGGAAGACAATGGATATGCCTGCAAGCTGACAACTATCGGCACCAGCACGGTAAAAACCTTGTTTGCTATTGATTATATTGATTTGGATTATAACTATATCGGCGGTTTCTATTCTATTGGTTTGTCCGGTCCGGCATTTGGCGGCGGCTCGGGGTATATGCTGCTGCGTCTGCCGGAAGATATCTCCATGAATCCTAAAGATTTTCAGGTAAAAAAAGCCGATATCAAAACTGAAACTCCAAAAATGGAAACAACGCCTTATCTAGCTTCGGTTCAATACGACTATGCTCCGCAACAGGTACCAGCTCCGGCAGCAAACGCCGCCGCGTCGCAGTCTCAGCCGACCGAAACCGCTGCTGCAGAACCTAAACAGCCGGCTCCGAACGTTGATACCATAATAAAGTATAATCATGCTTCTCAGTCCTATGACAAAGCCAAAGCAAAAATTGCTAAAAAGAAAAAAGAAGAGGCGGAAGCCATGACTTATGAAGGCGTAAAGGTATTTCCGGTTAAACATTCCAATCTTCCGGAAAAACCGAAAACTCCGAATGATAAAAATGAGTTGACCGATTATCGGCAATATGGCAAAAAATAACACCTAAGCCTTTTTGATACCGCCTTTGTTTCGGCGGTATTTTTTTTGTATAAATTCTTGTCAAAATGAAAAAAATATGCTACTGTAATATTGTAAAAAAAATTACCAATGGATGCCTATTATGCCTATTATTGTCGGAAAGATAGCAGAATTTATCGCTGATATATTTGCTTTATCTTTTCACTGGTAATTTTGCACTGTTTTTCTCCCTGCTTCAAGCATGGACGCTATATACCTTCATAAAACCAACAATTTTATGAAGTCTTTTGTAATTGAGAGATAAGAAACTTGTAAAATTATTAAATTTCATTCATACACAGCTATGGTACGTAAATTTCATTTTTTGAACGTCATTTTGACGATGATTGTGATGTTCGCTTGTGCGGTTTCCTGCACAGACGAAGGTGTTGAGACTTCCAACTTTAGACCAGTTGTTGACGGCTACACATACGTTAACATGCTGGTCCACAAGTTGGATACAGCGCAGGTCGGCGTGGCTTATGACCACATGACCGCCACATTTAAAGGTTACACCACTTCCGGTGCAAACTATGTGGATTCGCTGGAGTTAGTAAAATATCCGGAAATGGATGCAGCTCTCAAAGTTGCCAAAACCGGATACAACATCACGGAAGACTTGCTTAACTCGCAGGTCGTTTCTTCTGATATTGCGCGCAAATACAGCCCTGCGGCTGATGTTTCCTACGCTTATTGGGAGAGAGACACCGTCAGGATTGAACTCAACGATGGTCAAATTCTGACAGTTCCGGTAAATATCAGCACTCTTGGTGTTGAATATTCGGGACATAAAATTCTTTGTGGCAGCGACACATTGCTCAGTGCGCGTTTGTTTTCGGTAAAAAATCTGCCGGTAACGCAAACCCGCTCGTCCTATGTTTCTAAGACGGTTAACACCGAATATACGGTGGAACTGAATTTTGCTGAAAAGAACGTTAGCTCTCCTAAGCATTTTTCAGTTTATCTCAAGGGATACGCTGTACGCTACATTCTTTCGGACGATGACATTGAAAAGGTTGAGGTTGAAAACAAGAACAGAGTTGTTCTTGACGCCACTACTGAAAGATGCTCATTTGAAGAAGTGTTGTATATGAAGAGCGGTTCGGTTGAACGTTCGGCAAAAAGCATTATTTTGAACCGTTTGTTTAAGGGTATAGAGCCTTATGACAAATATGTTCAGAGTTTTGCCTATAATTTGCTCCGTTCAAACGGTTTGGCAAACGGTTCAGAGCGTTTTGTCCGCAATGAAGGAAACTGGTCTGTTTATGGTAGAAGTAACAAATATTCTTCTGACGTCTCTAACAAGATTGTTGCAGAATTGATTGTTACCGACTACACGCTCTATCACGAGCGCACCGTTTATAAGGATGCGTATGTGGAAGTTGATTTTGGCTTTGAGGATATTGAAGTATCCGAAGTGTCTAATCATGTTTCCGATGCAAAATCCGATAAGGACGGTTACGACAAAGCAGTTTTCAACAATGCTGTCAGAGCTTCTTATATGTCATATATTCATGACATCTCAGAGAAAGTGTATCTTTACAAAATCTCTAAGATTGTAAATGGCTATGACATTCGCGACGCTAAGTTGGAGATTAAAGACGATAAAGTTATCGCCTCTTTGACTTTTGTTGTGGAATATGCTGATGGCACGGAGGAACTTCACAATGAGGCTCATGAATTTGCCAGAAGTTTGGTTTGCACCACCAATTGGACGTCCAAGGAAACTCTCACCGATCATCAGACCTCTGATGTCAGTGTAGAACTCAAATCTTTGAACACGCGCAGCGATGGTTTTTGGAGTTTCACCAATGAAACCCGAAACATCTCCAACAAGGTTAAGCTGGATTCTTCAGTTCAGCAAAACAGTTGGACCTCTGTTGACCCTAACGATATAATTTATACCAGAGAAGGTCGCAGCTATGCGTTTGACAAGATTGAGTTTGCTGCAATTCATAAGGGCGATGATGTCCAGCTTGCAGGCAAAAACGGCGATATATCTACCTATAAATATACCGACAATCTGTCTGTTTCTTTTGGTGACAACATCAAAGATACGACAGCTCCGGGAACTATTTTGGTAGATGGTAAAACCGCGACGGCTTATGAAATCCGCGACAGCAAACTGGAGGTCAAAGACAACAGCGTTGTGGCATCTCTGACTTTTGTCACCAAGTATCTTGACGGCTCCGAGGCAACAGAGGCTGTATCAAAAACTTTTCCGCGTTCGCTTAACTGCAATTCCAACTGGACTGCACGCGAGCAGAATGCCAATCAGACAACAGCCAATCCTGGTTTTGTTATGAGCGGTTCGGAAAAAGTTTCTGACGGTAATTGGACTTATCTTAAAGAGACCAAGACCATTACCGCAATAGCAACTCTTAATGCTTCGTCGCAAGAAAACAGCTGGACATCGGTTGATCCGAACAGCATTGTTTACACTCGCGGTGGCGTAAGCTGCAGCTTTACAAAGCTAAAGTTTGATGTTGCTTATGTCAGCTCCAATGCTCAGCTTGCCGGAAAAGCTAATTTGGTTGAAACCTATAAATATGCCAACACCATTAACGTGATGTTTGGCGATAATACGGTTGCAACCACGGCTCCGGGCACTATTGTTGTTGAAAAGAACCGTGAGGTTGTTGATCGTGAATTTCGCGACAAGAACATTGTTATCACCGATAACAGTGTGACAACTTCCGTTACTTTTGTGACAAAGTACAATGACGGCACCGAAGACAAGGAGAGTGTTTCTAAGAGTTTTGCCCGTTCATTAAAGTGTAATACTAATTGGACGATAAATTCTCAGAATACCAATCCGACGACTTTGACGGCAAATGTGAACCTGAAAAGTTCTAACGGCGTAACCGATGGTTTTTGGTCTTATGTCAATGAAACCTACGATATTACGACTTTAGCCAACTTTGCAGGTTTGGGCGGCGATTCAAAAGAAAACGGCTGGACGGCAGTTGTGCCTAATTCCATAGTTTATACCCGCGACGGTGTAAGCTGTGATTTCGGCAAGTTTATGCTTTCAGCTCAAGAGACCGGCTCAAAGGTTGCACTGCAAAGTGAAACCGAAACTGAAATGCGTTACAGTTATGTAGATAATATTTCCGTAACCTATGGCGATAATACTGTAAAAAGTTCCGCCCCTGGTACGATTATTTCTGCTGTAACTATTTTGGATTATGAGTTCCGCAGCGGCACTTTAACTGTGTTTGACGGCAGCGTTCAGGCTGAATTGGTTTTTGTTACCAAATATTCTAACGGTAAAGAAAAGGCTGAATCAGTCAGCAAGATTTTCCAGCGTATGTTCACAACTGAATCAAACTGGAATTCTACCGAGAAGAACGCAAATCAAAGCACCGGCTTTGCTAATGTTTCTCTTTTGGGAACAGAGGCAAAAACCGACGGTTTCTGGAGTTTTAACAATGAAACTCGCTCAATTACCACCACTGCTCAGCTTAACGGTTCAACTCAGACTAACAAATGGAAGTCTGTCGATCCAAACTCTATTGTTTACAGCCGCAACGGCAAGACATATCAGTTTGACGTGTTGAACTTTAACGCTCAGGAAGCTGGTTCTATTGTCAACGTGGCAACGGACGATGAGGAGAAGACTACCTATTCTTATTCGGATAAGATTAACGTTATGTTCGGCAATAACACCATAAACGGTTCTGCCCCTGGCGTTATCAATGTGGAAAAAGCGTGGAATCCCGATTTTCCTGCCGAGTGGGGTAAGTTTGTCTCTGCAGTCAGCACACTTTCTTGTAATGAGGCAAACACCGATTGGGTATATACCTGGTCTTTGCACTTTACAAACGGTACCTTGCCTGTGGTTGTTCGACAGAACGATACATCGGCAACTATTGACCCAAGCTTATTCGAATACGACACCAATAACTCGTTTAACGGTGCGGTATACAACTCAATAAGCAGAAAGTGGCAAAACTCCATTGCTCAGGACAAGAAGCATATGCTTGCTTGGTACGACAGCAATAGCGGTATGGTTAATGCTCTTGACCGTGCCACTGCTCAAATGTGGGGTTGGAATTATGGCAGCATAACTGTCTATAACAATGATTTCAGCTTTGAGATTGGGCATAACGGTTCATCATTGACGGTTAAGAAAAACGGCAAAATCTTTGCTGGCTATAAAGCAGTAAAGTAAGCGGTTATCTTTCTAATTAAAAAAACAGCACCTATGAAAATAGGCGCTGTTTTTTTGTGCAAATGTTTGTTGCATTTAAATAAATTTGCATTTATGCTAAAAATAAATATTAGAAACAAGGTTAAGGGAATTTGAAAAATAGCATTATATTGTTTGCCCTATTATTTTCTTGCGGTGATGCATTTGCGTTACCGCAGGATTGGTCTTGTGATGAAATAGAGCTGCATATTGCTGCGCAAAAAGATGCTGAGAGTTTTACATTTAAAGGCAAAAATAAAGAGTATGCTTTGGTTATTGATAATTTTGTTTTAGATGTAGATAATCCTATCAGCTATAATTGCGGCGCAGCTGGTTGTTTAGGGACTATTACAGATTTAAAAACTCAAAAATCAGAAGAACTTAATTTTGAATGTTCTATAAATGATAGCAAAGATATTTTAATATGCGGTCAATATATTACTGACGAATATTTATTTACTAAATATAATGATAACGAATATCGTGTAAATTTATGCAATTCATATTTTTTGAGTATACAGCTGAATGATTGTACGGATTGTTTTTGTGTTACACATAATTCAAAATCTTTGCGGCATAATAAAGAATTGATTTGTAATAAAGAGAATGAACAGCATTTACGCTGTTTCACCTATTATGGATATGAAAATTATATAAATAATGCGACAATTGATAAATATAATAACTGCATCGGAATGAAAGTGAAATAATTTTAAGGCACACTAAAAAGAAAACACCCCTTGCATAAAATATGAATGGGGGTGTTTGTGTGGATTTAAAACAATAAGCTCCGAAGCATAACGTCTCCGGAGCTTATTAAATACCTTCTGAATATGGCTTTAGTAGTTTTCTTCTCTAACTTCAAAATAACTTTGCGGGTGAGCGCATACCGGACATACAGCCGGAGCTTCTGTGCCTACTACAATATGTCCGCAGTTGCGACATTCCCAAACTTTTACAGATGACTTTGCAAAAACCTGTTTAGTTTCAATATTTTTCAGCAAAGCTCTGTAGCGTTCTTCGTGATGTTTTTCAATAGCGGCAACCCCGCGGAATTTTTCTGCCAAATCGTGAAAACCCTCTTCATCGGCAGTTTTGGCAAAGCTGTCATACATATCGGTCCATTCGTAATTTTCACCTTCAGCAGCTTGCTGTAAATTAGCGGCAGTGTTTCCTAAACCGCCCAATTCTTTGAACCACATTTTAGCGTGTTCTTTTTCATTGTCGGCAGTTTTGGTAAATAAAGCAGAAATTTGTTCATATCCTTCTTTTTTAGCAACACTTGCGAAATAAGTATATTTGTTGCGGGCTTGGCTTTCGCCGGCAAATGCGGTTTGCAAATTCTTTTCAGTCTGCGTGCCTTTATATTTATTTGTCATTATCAATTCCTTTAATGTTTTTACAATTATTGCAAATATAGCTGATGTTCAGGCTATAAGAAATCAGTTCGCCTTTAAGCTGGCGCACAATCTCTTTCTTTACGCCGGAAATCACTATGTCCGAGATTTTTCCGCATTTGGCGCAGACAAGATGGTCGTGCTCCGGCAAAATCTTGTCATAGCAATCAATATGATTCGGCAGGCAGATTTTGCGGATTAGCCTCTCTTTTAAAAGCGCATTTAAATTATTATAAACCGTGGCGCGCACAATAGACGGCATTTGCTTTTGTGCAAGCACAAAAATTTCTTCTGCCGTATAGTGGGAGCAGGCATTGTTTATAATATCTAAAATCAAGCGTTTTTGTTTTGTCATAGCACTTCCAAAATTAGAATGATTCTAAAAAATTTATATTCCATTTAAAAAATAAAAGCAAGTAAAAAATAAAAAAAACTTCAGTCCGTTTAGAACTGAAGTTTAGATGATGTAGAATTACTGCACTCCGTACAAAGACTTATAGAGCTCAATCTCTTCTTTGTCTCCGCGTTTAAACAGAGCCTGAAGCGAAGCAGGGTGGCAGAATCTGCGGATTTTGATATAGGTCATAATATGGCGGTGTATACCAAAACTGATAAGCTCCAGCTCGCCCTTATATCCAAAAGAACTGCGGGCTGCTGCCTTTTCAATTTCCTGCAGGTCGCCGCAGTGAATCAACTCTTTAACAGCATCGGCGCTAAAGGAGTTAGTATCCAAATAAGCCAAAATCTCATCTTGCACACCGCGCTGAATCAGTATTTTTTCAGCGGATGCAAAAAGTTTGTGACCTTTGACATAAGTCAAAATCTCTTGCGGCACTCCGCGTTTAAGCAATGCCAGTTCGCCGCGTTCCGGCAAAGGTCGAGTCGCGATATAGGCTAAAATTTCCTCGGAATTGCCGCGCTCCACAAACACTTGACTGGCAGAGCCGGTAAAGCGGAAAGCCGTGTTAGCCCAAATGAACTGCAAAATCTCATTGTGATTACCGTTCTGAATCAAAGCAATTTGCTTTTTTTCAGTAAGAGAAATGTTTCTACTCATATAAAAAAATAATTAAACGTTAATAATCTAAAAAACGAAAAGAAAAATATCACAGTTTTTGAATTACAGCAAGTCTAAAATGACAAAAAGTTAGTAATATATTGTCAAAAAAGAAAAAAGATGTTATAATGAAATTCTAAAAATTATATATTATGCGTAAGAATTTTGTTAATTACTTTTATGGTGTTATCACAGTGATAATGCTTGTTGCTTATATGAGTTTACCGAGTTGCAGCTTTAATCAAGATAAGGTTGAGGCTGTGGATAGTGCAGAAACTGAGCAGATTGAGGAAACTTTTGATAATGTTGCCCGTGCCGATCAGCTTTCTGAGGATATCTTTTCATTCATCTGCCTTGTAGAGGGTGGAGTTTTGAATGAGAATACCGGTGAAAATTATCATTGCGGAGCACGCTGGACTACATGGTACGGCGTGACCACCAGCCCCGATGGCAAATTTCTGAAAAAAGGTCAGCGTATTCCAAAGGCAACTGCTAAGGCTTGGTCTTTTGAGCATTTGCGTAAGAATGTGTATCCGTTTTTGGCATACTTCAATCAGAAGTTAACAGATGAGCAGATTATTGGTATTTGCCTGTTTGTTTATAATGTGGGCGGAGAGGCTTTGACTGGATATTCATTGCAGGGCGAAAAGCTCAAGGAGCCGTGTGAGTTCTTTATTGCCGTCAATAATGGCGAAGCACCTGAAAAGTGCGTCAATAAGATGACGGAGTATCGGAAGTCAGCTGGCAAGCGCGCTAATGGTTTACTCAAGCGCCATTGGGTTCAAGGAGCTGCTTATTTAGGGATTCTGACCGCTAAGAACATTGGCGAGTTGGAGCCGCGCAAGTTCTACCAGACCAAAAATTTGGGTAACTACTATTGGGTAGACAAAGAGCGTCAGCCTCTTGAGGATGAAAACGGATTTTACAGACTGCGTTACGATGATGTAATCATCAACAACTTCTTCAATATGAACGAGGGTGTTAACGTCACCGTAAATTCTATTAAGTAATCAAAAAGGATAGCTTTGTATAAGAGCTATCCTTTTTTCGATAAATATCTTTACTTTTTTATATTTTCAGGCTATCAAAATTATAGGCATAGAGATATGTCTAGGGCGTCAGAAACCCTTAAAAACCTAGTCGCTAAGCATAAGCGACTTAAAATTGTTATATGCCGATTTCTGTTCGTTGGACGGATGTCGGTTAAATAAGGCTATGTGCTGAATAAGCCGAGCCGTTAAGGTTTTTACGGTTTCTGAACATCCGCCCGCTTTTTACAGCGGGTTTTGTTTTAGGTATTTTAGGAAGTTTGGAAATATGTATAAGAATTTAGAAATAGGTCGCAGTATGATTGAAATGCTTGGCGTGTTAGCTATTATCGGTGTGCTGTCTGTTGGCGGCATTGCCGGCTATTCTAAAGCCATGCAAAAGTGGAAAATAAATAAAACCGTTGAAGGTTATAGTTATTTGATAGCTGAACTTTTAGAACATATTGACGATTTCCGACCTCTGCAATACAATAACGGCACAGAAAACGATGATCATAGATATTATTTGAGCGATGTTATTCAAGGTTTAAATTTGGTGCCGGAAGGGTGGAAAGCTAATTCATCTGGAGTATTTGATACTTTAGGAAATCATATTGTCATTTTTACTAGAAGAGAAAAAATTGTATTTGACATCCAATTAGGAACAGTAGAAAATGTAAATCAATCAACAGCTTCTACGAATTTTTCCGATAAAATTTGCTTTGAGTTGTTAAATACGGCATTTCAGCCGCTGCATAGTATGTTATACAGAGTTTTTGTTTTTAAATCAAAAACAGGGTCAGTCTCTTATTTGGGAGACGGATATTGCGGGGCTAATCAAAAATGTTTGCGAACTCTGACAATGCCGGAAATGAAACAAGCCTGCCAATCTTGTGCTTTGGGTGAGGATTTTTGCTTATTAACAGTTGAATTTTAATTTAGGTATATTATTTTCTGACGATTCTATTTTCTTTCACTTCAAAAAATTGCGATATGTTTTTGATCGTGTCAAAATTTTGCGGCTCAGTAGAAGTAATCCAGGCTTGCAGGTGCAGTGCGGCAATTTTAGAAAGCAGCGCATCGCGTTTTTTATCGTCCAAGTGGGTCGTGACTTCATCAAGCAGCAGGATAGGGGCAAAGCCTTTATCTAAAATCTGACATTTAGTCTGCGCCAAAATAATGCTGACCAGCAAGGCTTTTTGCTCGCCGGTAGAGCATAATTCTGCCGGCATATTTTTTTTCTTGAAATAAACCTTAAAATCAGTGCGGTTCACACCGTCCACATAATCGTTGTATAAAACATTGCGGCGTTGGCGGGCTAGCTGCTCGGCATAAAATTGCTCAATTTTAACCGCGGGCAGGGTGTCCAGCATTTTTTCTATGGTGCCGTCCAATTCCAGCCGTACATCAGGGAAAATATCGTCGGGTTCGTGAGCAATAAAGGTGTTGAGGCGGGCAATCAGTTCTCGGCGCGCCGCTGCTATTGCCACACCCAAAGTCGCCATATCGGTTTCCACCGATTGCAGCCAATGTTCATCAGCGTGTCCGGTTTTCAAAATTTGAAACCATTGGCGGTATAAATGTTCAAAATTGGCGGTGCGTTTGGCATGCTCCAAGTCAAACGCATAAACCAAGCGGTCAAGAAAACTGCGTCTTGGCTGAGTGCCGCCCAAAAACAGCCTGTCCATCTGCGGAGTTACCCAAATCGCCGATATATATTTGCCAAGTTCGGATTGCTGCGATATTTTTTGCTGATTTATTTTAACGATTCGCCGTTCAAAGTTTTTTATTTCATCTTCTTCTGCGTCTTCTCTAAAACTTTTCTGCGTGCCGGTGCCAATCAAATATTCTTCATCGTTTTTAAGAATCTCCGCCGCCACGCTCCAGCCGCTGTTAGTGTTCAAAATTTCTTCTTCCGGCGGCAGGATTCGTTTTATATCGGCAAGCTTTGCGCCGCGCAATCCGCGCCCTGGAGTCAAAAA
>CAVEOB010000023.1:0-24085 GCA_963617265.1 Mediterraneibacter gnavus | reverse complement strand
GGGGTGGAGCGTTAAATATTGAAGGAGAATCTAAAAATATTAAAATCTCAGGTTCTAAGTTTCTAAATAATGTTCAATATACAAAAAATTTAACACCTGGTGATGCGTTAGGGGGAGCTCTTCATGTACAGGGAATATTAGTCGGAAATAATAAAGATTATTCTAGCTTGGTATATTTAAAAGACTCTACGTTTGGCGGCAACCAAATGAATGCGCGCAACAGCAACGCTTATGGCGGCGCAATCTTTTTGGAAGGTCAAATCGGAACTTTTAGCGGCAATGAATTTGCTAATAACCAAGCAACTGCCAGTACTGACGGCAAAAATGCTTACGGCGGCGCGCTGGCTATCGGCGGAGCTAATGAAAACCGCGGCACGGCGCAAATCAGCACTTTTGAAGACAATACCTTTAACAACAACCTAGCGCAATCCGGCAAAGGCGGAACGGCGCAGGGCGGTGCGGTGTATGTTTCAAATAGCGGCAAAACCTCTTTTAAAAACAGCACATTTAAAAATAATAAAGCTGCAGCCGAAGACGGAACAGCCAAAGGCGGCGCGATTTCCAATTCTTATGCCGAAGATAATGCGGTTTCTATGTCCGGATTAACAATGGATTCAAACGTTGCCGAAGGTGCTACTGCTTATGGCGGCGCAATCTATAATGAAGGTGTTATTTCTGATATGTCAGGCGACGCCGACAATGAATTTGTGATTAGCAACAATAAAGCTACAGGTACTGTCGCCAATGATTTGGATGCTATGGTCGGTGAAGGCGGCGGCGTTTATAACTCCGGCACAATTAAGCAAATCAGCAATGTTCAATTTTCTTCTAATGAAGCCAGTGAAAGCGGTGGCGCGATATTTAATGCCAAAGATGCCACAATTGGAGATATTACAAATGCAATGTTCAGCGGCAACAAAGCAGCCGCATTTAACGGTGGAGCTATTTACAATAGTGGTAAAATAGGCGAAACCAACGGCGTATCCGGAACTTTTGCTTCTAACAACGCAGCTCAAGACGGCGGCGCCATATTTAATACGGAAAACGGAACTATCGGCGCGTTGAATGCCAGCTTTAATGAAAACTCGGCTCAACGTTACGGCGGTGCTTTGGGCAATGAAGGTGCGCTGGCAGACATTAGCGGAAGTTTCACCTCTAACAGTGCTGGTGTGACCGGAGGTGCTATATTTAACGATACAAATGCGGTAATCAACAGCATAACAAGCGCAGAATTTACAGGCAACAAAGCGTTGACATACAACGGCGGCGCAATTTACAACCGAGGTAAAATCGGCGAAACCAACGGCGTATCCGGAACTTTTGCTTCCAACAGCGCAGTTCAAGATGGCGGTGCCATATTTAATGCCGAAAATGGAATTATCGGTGCGTTAAATGCTGACTTTAGTGGAAACTCGGCTAAACAGCACGGCGGCGCTTTGGGTAATGAAAACTTGGTGGCAAGCATCAGCGGTAAATTTACTTCTAACAGTGCAACGCAAAACGGCGGTGCCATATTTAATGACCGCAACGCAAAAATTAACAGCATCAGCAACAGCACGTTCAGTGGAAACACTGCTGCCAATGGCGGTGCAATTTATAACGCCGGAACAATCAGCAATTTGACCGACAGTAAATTTGAAACAGCTACGGATACAATTGAAAACGTTGCCGGAGCAACCATTGAAACAATGAAAAACGTTACGGCTGCGGCTTCAGTGAACAACGCTGGCAATATCAACGAAATAGATAATTCGTCTTTCAGCGTGGCTGCTGGCACAGCATTAAACAATACCGGTACTATCGGAAAAATTAAAAACTCGACCTTTAACTGTGGTTCCGGCACGGGTATTGCCACTACTACGGATTTAAATCTGACAGCCGATGCTGGTGATTTGAGCTTCAGCGGCGAGGGCACGGCTCTTGAAATGGGTGCGGGCAACAAGGTGAACGTTGAAACTGTAAACGGTGGTAAAGCCTCGTTTGACGGCACAATCAAAGCAAACGGCGGAGGGCTGGTTTTGAACGGCGACAACAGCGACGGTTCAAGAATTATCTTTAACGGAACGGTCGACAATGCCGATGTTTCTTTGGCAAACGCTAATTTGGTGCTGGGCAATGCTAATGTTTTGACCAATTCTTCTTTGAATGCGCAAAGCGGTAAAATCAGCTTGGCTCTGAACAATTACGACACTTACAAAATCAAAAAGTTAGAGTCCTCGGAAAATGTTAAATGGAATTTCAATATTTCATTGAGCAAAGACGTTGGAAATAAGTATAATGTTTTGGATATAAAAGATGGCAGCGGCACTGTTTATTTGAGCTCGCTTAATGTTCAAGACTATGCAAACAGTATGCTTGATGAAGAAACTTATACTATTCAGCTGATTAAATCTGCATCGAGCAATGCGCCGCAGCTTGACTATGACGGGTCAATAGTTTTAACCGAAGCTCAAGCCGTAATGTCCACCAAAAACATATTGGCAAAAGAGTTTGGTTTGGCGACAACTGCTACCACTAACGACAGTATTCGTTTTAGAGGCTTGATGAATTCCATTGCCGGCTGGGCAGAACTTGATACCACCTTAGATAAAAAGTTCACCTTCTATGAAGATGCTTCAATTTCCCGCAATATTGACATGCTGCGCGGCACGAACTTAACGCTGGAAGGCAAGGGAAATGTGTTTGACGTCAATAATAAGAATATGCTGGCGAAAATCGGCACAGGACAAAATGTGACAATCAATAATCTGACTCTGAAAAATATTGGCGAAACGACAAATAACGGAACATTGAAGCTGAATGGAGTTAAACACACAGGTTCTGTTGCCAATAAAGCACAACTGAATACGGCTGGCAATACGCAGATTGCCGGAAAATTAAGCAATACCAGTTCTGTGGCAAACAGCGGCAATTTAACAGTTAACGGCGGCTTGCAGAATGAAAGCACAATTACCACTGCTGACGGCGGAAGTTTGTCGGTTGCAGGCGGAAATTCCGTAAACAGCGGAGAAATCAGGGGCGGTGTTAAATTTAACAACACTACATTAAATAACAGCGGCAAAATTGATAAAATTACCGATTCGACTTTCATTGATGCGGCTTTGTCCGGCGGTAATGTTTTTGAAAATAGCGGCACTATCGATAAACTGGAAAATGCTGCCGTAACCGGCAATATGCTCAATTCCACCGGCACAGCTCAAATTAACGAGATAAATGGCTTGACGGTTAGCGGAAAATTGCAGAATAGCGGTAAAATCGTCGCTATGACCGGTGAAAACAAAGTTGCTTCTTTGCAAAATGACGGCGAACTGAACAGCAGTGAAAGTTTGACCGTTGATGATGAGTTTGTTAACGGCGAAAATGCTATTGCCAATATCAGCGGTAAATTAAGCGCCGCCAACGGCACGACCAATAAAGGCACGCTGGCGTTTAACGATGTGGACTATACCGGCGGACTGACCAACAATAAGCAATTTACAGCTTCCGGCAGCACTTCAATAAGCGGCAAGCTCAACAACAGCAGCAGCACAGGTTCTGTGGCAAACAGCGGCAACTTAACAGTTAGCGGCGGTTTGCAGAATGACGGTGCAATTACTACTGCTGACGGCGGAAGTTTATCGGTTGCTGGAGATAGTTCTGTAAACAGCGGAACAATCAGCGGCGGTGTTAAATTTAACAACACTACATTGAATAACAGCGGCAAAATTGACAATATTTATGATTCGTCATTTAAGACAGCTTCCGGTCCAGCTTTGAAGAATACCGGCACTATCGGCGAAATTAAAAACTCGACTTTTGATTATGGTTCCGGCACAGGTATTGCCACAACTACAGATTTGAATTTGGTTGCTGATAACGGCAAATTAACTTTCAGCGGCACGGGTACGGCTCTTGAAATGGGGGCAGGCAACATGGTGAACGTTAAAACAGTAAACGGCGGTGAAGCCTCATTTGACGGCACAATCAAAGCAAACGGCGGAGAGCTGGCTTTGAGCGGCGACAACAGCAATGACTCAAGAATTGCCTTGAACGGAACGGTTGACAATGCCTATGTTTCTTTGAAAGACGCTAATTTGTCGCTGGGTAATACTGACGTTTTGGCAAATTCTTCTTTGAAAGCCGAAAGCGGAACAATCAGTTTTGTTCAAGATAACTATGGCTCTTATAAAATTAAAAAGTTAGAGTCCTCGGAAAATGTTAAATGGAATTTCAATATTTCATTGAGCAAAGACGATGGAAATAAATATGATGCTTTGGAAATAGAAAACGGCAGCGGCACGGTATATATCAGTTCACTTGATGTCAGTGCGGCGAAGGATTATACTGATAGTATGGATTTTGAAGAAAGCCACACTATTCAGCTGATTAAGTCTTCTTCGGATAACGCACCGGAACTTGCCTATGACCAAGCAAAAGTTTTGCAGCAGGCTCAAGCCGTTATGTCAACCGATTACTTTATGGCTAAAGAATTTGGTTTGGCTACTACCAAAACTAAAAATGATAGTATTCAGTTCCGCGGTTTGATGGACTCTATTGCCGCTTGGGCAGAACTTGATACCACTTTGGATAAAAAGTTCACCTTTAATGCAAATTACAGCATTTCCCGTGATATTACTGCTTTGCGCGGCAAAAACTTGACGCTGGAAGGCAACGGAAAGGTATTTGATGTTAAAAATAAGAATATGCTGGCGAAAATCAGCGCAGGACAAAATGTGACAATCAATAATTTGACGCTGAATAATGTGGGCGCAACCGAAAACAACGGAACTTTAAGCTTGAATAATGTTGCGTATAACGGCGATGTTACAAATAACTCGCAAATGAACACAGACGGCAATACGCAGATAAACGGCGAATTTAATAATAACGGCACCGTTCAAAATGACGGTCAGCTGACTTTGGTGGCAGATTCTGAAAATAACGGAATTATAGCTGGTGTCGGTTCGGTGGTTGCCGGTAATGGTACCGAGGCGATGAACTTTGCCAACAATGGCTATATCAGTGGCAAAACTTATGTTTCTGACAAAGCTGTTTTGAAAAGTGATATAGATAAGCTTAACGATGTTGATATTGCTGCCGGCGGTTTGTTCAAAGTCGGCGTTGACGGCGAGCTTAACCAAAATATCAGCGGCAAGGGTGAAATGCTGGTCAGCAATTTGCTGAATATGGGCAGCGGTAGTTTGTCGCAAAACGGAATTTTGACCGTGGCGGACAGCGGTACTATAAATATCGGTGAAAAGCAAGTTCGCGTTGGAACATTTAATTTGAACGGAACTTTGGCGCTGGATATAAGCCAAATTACTGCAAATTCCGCAAGCTATACCGGCGGTCAGATTATTGTTGGCGACGGCGCTAATATTGCTGGTGATGCAAAACTGAGAATTACCGTAACGGCAGATTCTTTGAACAAAGGCAACAAAACCGGCGAACTGCAGCTGATTAGCGGCAATAACGTTTCCGGATTGTTTAACAATATTATGTCTAATAATCTCTATGATATTACAGCTGGTAATAAAGCTGGCACAATCATTATCAAAAACAAAGCTTCTGGTGAAGATATTGCAAGTATGTATGGTAACAGAAACAACCGTAATACTGCTAAAGCTTGGGATAAAGTGAATGTTCTGGCAGGCAGCAAAGCTGAGGAAATTAAGAATATTTTGAATGATTTGTCTCAACACGACGCTAAAGAATATGTATCGGCTTTAACCAAAGTTGCTCCGGCAGATTCTCAGCTGGCAATGATGACAACAAGAGAAGTGAACAATCAAATTAACCGCAGCATATGGCATAGATTTGGTCGTAACCGCGCTTTATGCAACACGCCGTTTGCCTCTGCATCGGCTTGGATAGAAGGAATGGGGGGCTATGCACACCAAAACAGCAGCTTTGAAGCGGCTGGCTTTAATTCCCACACAGCAGGTTATATGCTGGGAATTGACGGAACGGTTGACTGCGCTACTACCGCAGGTTTCGGCTATGCTTTCAATAACACTAAGGCAACTTCTCAAGGTCGTGATACTGGCATAAAAGGTCATACAGCGTTTGCTTATGCAAAATATCAGCCGAAACAAGCTTATGTACGCGGCACAATCAGCTATGGGTATGCTGATTATGATGAGCGTTCAGCAGTGCAAAATGTTGATATTAAAGCAAAATATCATGTTCAGGCTTTGAGCGCCGAAACTGCAGCCGGATATGAGTTTACAGACGGTTTTATTCCGGAAGCTGGTTTGCGCTATACATATTTAATGCCGCAGAAATATACGGATAATTTGGGACAGCATGTTCAGGCGGAAAATACTGATTTGCTGACCGGATTTGTAGGAATGCGCTATCGTCCGCGCTGCGGGGCAATTTGGTATAACGTACGCCCGACCGCATATGTGGGTATGAGCTATGATATTTATAACCGCGATACAAAAGCCAATGTTTCGATTGCCGATCAACAATATGAAATCAGCGGTCAGAAATTGCCGCGCTGGGGACTTGAAACCGGTGTAGGCGTCGAAGTCTCCGTAAATCCTTGGGATTTGTCGGTTGGCTATGATTTCGGCTTGCGTGAAAAATATCAATCACATACAGGTATGTTTAATGCACGCTATAATTTCTAGGCTGAAATAGGCGGAAATATGAAAAAAGAGCAGGGCGACTTGCTCTTTTTTGGGCTTTATAAATTTGCGAAAAGGGCAAAAAAAATCCGCTCTAATTAAATTAGAACGGATTTTTTGTTTAGGTGTTCAGCCAATCTGAATGCAACATTTCGGAATATTGCATTGCTTTGATTTCCAAGTCGCGGCGGCGCTGGATATTTTCCATTTCGGTAAGTCCGTAATCCAGCATTTTGTCATACGATGCGAAGTCTTTTTTCTCAGCACCTTCTGACATCATCCATTCGCGGAAAAGCGCGCAAAATCCTTCTTTGGGCTCTGGAGAGTGTTTAACAGCCTCTGCCACAAACAAGTCTAGGAAACATTTTAGTTCCAAATAACTTAGTTTGCAATAACGCACATACCATTGCAATTTTTGGTAAGAAGACGTTGATATTCCCAAAGTTTTGCAGGAATTGAACATTGCCAAACCAATCTGTCGGTCAAAAAAGCTTACTTTTTCCTCGCGGTTTACGTACAATTTGCAAAAGTACTCATCGGGCAATTTTTTAACCAAAATCAGTTGTTCCGGCAAAGACAGCTGCCGAGCCGAAACGCTCTCTACAAACAGATTCCACAGCTTTGGACTGTTGAGCTGGAAAAGCACCTCTAACTTTGAGCCCTGCAGAAACATATCAAGATTTTCCTCGATATATTCTGGGGTGGTATAGTTATCAGAGGCAGTGAGCTGATGCACGGTGATATAGCCAGCCAAAACAGAGGAAACATTGTCGTCGTTACTGTTTACATAACGCTCGCAGAGACGGCGGAACATTTTTAACGGTATAAGATTAAATGTTGTCATTACACCGTAAAATAAAAAGTTAATAGTATTCATATAGCTAATAATTAGATTTTACAGCTTATAAAATAACATACACAAGTGATTGTGTCAATATTTTCGTCAAGAATAAATTTGATTTTATACGTAAAACTGATTTTGAAATTTGGGATAAATATGAATTAGTGTGAATGGGTTATTAAACGTGCTGCCAAACAATAAAAATTATCATAAAGACAATTGCGCCGAGAATGATTGCTGTTGTTGACATTGTAACCTCCTTTTTTGTTTTTAATTATATAAAGAGTTTGCCAAATTGCAAGTTTTTTCAATATAGATAAAACCCCATGCAAAAAATATTACATGGGGCAGAAGAAAAACAATGAGTTATTAGATGTTATTTTTCATAAACATCCATTTGAGCCGGAGCTTGAGCAGCTGGCTGCTGCAAAACTGGCTGACGGGTTACAACAGGCTGACCTGAAACTGGCTGTACATTCATAACAGGTTGAGCACCAGTAACCTGTTCGCCGATGCAGTTACCTGTAGCGCAGGCTTCACCGCGGTTAAACGGACGAGTTTCAAATGAAGTTGTTTCATAGGTGCGAGGTTCGTAAACTGTGTGGTAAGTTGTGTTTTTGTAAACAACTTTAACCGGAGTTCTTACAGTATATTCTGTCGGCTGGCAGTTATTGCACGGGCGTTGAGCCGGAATAGGAGCAGCAGCTTGACAGGTGTTGCACGGACGGGCAGCAGGCTGATATTGACGAACCGGAGTTGGAGCCGGCTTTTCTTTAATTAAAGCGTCGCCGCAACCATTATCGGCGCCGGCATAGCGATAGTTGCGGGCAGATGTATCTTCATCACTGGCGCAAGCGGTTAAACCTGCAACCAAAGCAACAACCATCAATTTTGTTAAATTTTTCATTATATTCCTCCAGTTCTAAATCTGAATATTTCTACTTTTAAATTTTATCTATTTTTATTATTAACAGAAAATTAAACATTTGTTAAGCATTTTTTTGAATTTTAACAAAAAAATATACAAAAAATCAGAAAAAGCCTTTTTTTTATCATTTTTTCATTAAAATATTAAAGTTTTATATTTTAAACCAAATTTTATAACCTTTTGTTTTATAATAATTTTATTTAATTATCCGATTCGTGTTTTTACCTTGGTGTATATATAGTATTTATGTTTGGAAAAACAACTGCCGATATTGCGGCTATTCTTCTTTTGATAATTCCTGCAAGTCGGAGGTGTCCATATCGACTTTGTCGCCGTTTATTACAATATAGCCGCTGACGGCTTGTCCTTTTGTAAATTTGACTTCAACAGAAACTTCGCCGTCTTCGTCATAGGTTTTATAAGTTCCGTCTTTGACGCCGTCAACATAGTAATTTTCTTCACGGATAGAGCCGTCAGGGTAGAAATTGATCATTTTACCGTTCATTAAACCGTTTTTGAAGGAGCCGCTAAACAAAAGGCTGCCATCTTCATTATAAAAACGACCTTCGCCTTCAGGCTTGCCGTTTTTACTGCGGACTTCCATTTTTACATTGCCGTTAGGATAATAGATTTTATAAATTCCGTTAATCGGCTTTTCGTTTATATCGTAAACAATACCGTCAACCACGTTGGTGTTGTTTTCATTATATATTTCATCTTTATCCGATTCTCCGCAAGCGCAGAGCAAGCCGATGGCTATTATTCCTAAGATTCTGATTTTCATTGAATTAGCTCCTTTTTTTCTTAATAATACTATATAAAACCCTTCATAAAGTCAAACAGGAATCTTTTTAGCCCACAAATTACTCCTAAAATGCCTCAAATATACGTTTTTTAGGGAGTTTTAGTAATTTTTTGTTTGACAAACCGTTTTTTATTTTATTAGATAAAAGCTGAGATGAGATTCTCAACTTTAATTTATAACTTAAAGAGGAATACAAACATGAATAAAAGTGAATTGATTGATAGCATTTCTGCTACTTCCGGCTTAACAAAAACAGATTGCACTAAAGCTTTGGATGCTTTTGTTGAAGCTGTTTCCAGCGCTTTGAAATCTGGCGATGATGTTCGTTTGGTTGGTTTTGGTACATTTGCTACTTCTAAAAGAGCAGCTACAACAGCTATCAATCCACGTACTCGTCAAACTGTAAATGTTCCGGCTCGCAATGTTGCTAAATTCAAAGCCGGCAAAACTTTGCAAGACATTGTAAACAGCTAATTTAGTATTTACATAAAAGAATTTAGGCAGGAGACGCAATTGTTCCTGCCTGATTTTTTATGCGATTTTATAAATGAAAGAGCACTATATAATATAAGAAAACTCCGTTGTGTTGAACGGAGCTTTTTTCTTGAGGTTAAACTTTTATAAAAAACTTTAGGCAACTTTGGTGCCGCTGTTTTTCTTTTCAGCATCTAAAAAGCCAAGTTTTTCTTGAATTTCCCAAATCACACGCAAAGCAGCCAAAGCCTGTTCGCCGCCAACACGCGGAGTTGCTTCGCCGTTTACGCATTTTACAAAGTGAGCCAATTCAGCTTGCAAAGGCTGATTTGTTGGAATAAACAGCTGTTCCACGCTGCCTTTTAAGCCATAGTTCATCCAGTCTGGAATTTCCTCTTGGTTTACATAAGGCATACGACCTTGGGTGTGCACATTGATGGATTGGTTGATAAAGTCCATATCAATATAGTTTGTATCGGTGGTCACGGTCAAAGTGCGCACGCGGGATTGAGTGATGCGGCTGGCGGTTAAATTAGCGGTTGCGCCGTTTTCAAATTCCAAAAGGGCTGTAATATAATCTTTGCCAAGCGGGCTTTCTTTAGTTTTAACCGAAGCGGTTTGCACATTGATAACTGGAGATTTCATTAAAGACTGCACAACTTCTACATCGTGAATCATCAAATCCATAGAAACATCAACATCGGTAATGCGTCCGCTGGCTGCCGACATACGCTGAGCGGTCATAGAGCGGATTTTAGAAGTATCCGAAAGCAATTTGCCCATTTGCTCAACAGCAGGGTTAAAGCGCTCAATGTGACCAACCATCAAAACAACGTTGTTGTTTTTGGCGGCGTTAATTAAACGCATGCAGCCTTCTTCGGTTGTTGCCAAAGGTTTTTCCATCATACAATGAATGCCGTGATTCATAAAAAACTCACCCACATCAGCGTGAGTAACCGAGGTTGTTACAACGCTTACCGCGTCAACATTGGCGGCAACTTCTTCCATAGAGGAAAAAGCTTTGATTCCATATATTTCAGCAGCATTTTTTGCAGCTTCCGGAAAAACGTCATATACGCCGACAAGCTCTACGCCTTGCAGATTTTTATAAGTTTTCAGGTGGTTTTTCCCCATCATACCGGCACCTATTACGGCAACCTTAATAGTCTTAGTCATTGAAAATCCTTATTTTTTAAATGATTATAGAATTTAGCTGCCTTTCTTATAGCATAGACAGGGGAAAAATGCTTTTAACAATATGTTACAAATTGTTACAGCACTATATATAATAAAAGTACACAATGTGAAAATGCTATTGACGTTTGCTAAAAATGGTTATAAATTAAGGCATCAAAAACCTAATAAAGAGCTGAAAATGACGTTTGTTTCTACATATATATTCCGAATTATCCCTTAGGGGATTGGACGTCTTTTTACATAAAATTTTCTAAAATCAAACACTTAAATAATCAATTTTTTGATAGGTATAAAATTATGACAAAGTACTATGCTGATGTAAAAGCAAAGCCGGACTTTGTGGCGCTTGAAAAAGAAGTGCTGAAGTTCTGGGAAGAAGATAAAACTTTTGAAAAGTCTGTGCATAACCGCGACGGCGCTGCCGAATTTGTTTTTTATGACGGTCCTCCGTTTGCCAACGGCACTCCGCACTACGGACACATTATGGTTTCATATGTGAAAGACGTGGTAGCGCGTTTTCAGACTATGGACGGCAAAAAAGTGGAACGCCGTTTGGGGTGGGACTGCCACGGCTTGCCGGCAGAAATGGCTGCTGAAAAACAGCTGGGCGTTTCCGGACGCAAGCAAATTGAAGCATACGGCGTGGAAAAGTTCAATAACTTCTGCCGTTCCGACGTTTTGAAATATTCCGGAATTTGGGTAGAGCTTTTCAAACGCATCGGTCGCTGGGTGGACTTTAATCATGATTATAAAACCATGAACCTGCCGTTTATGGAAAGCGTTATTCATAACTTTAAAGAATTGTATGACAAAGGTTTGGTATATGAAGATTACCGTGTTTTACCGTATTCTTGGGCGGCTGAAACTCCGCTTTCTAACTTTGAAGTAAACTTGGGCTATAAAGACAAAACCGATACGGCAATTACCGTGATGTTTAAGCTGGAAACTGGTCAGAAAATTTTGGTTTGGACCACAACACCGTGGACCTTGCCGTCTAACCTGATGTTGGCTGTGGGCAAAGACATTGACTATGCGGTTATGGAAGAAGACGGTCAGCAATATATTTTGGCGGAAGCGCGTTTGGGCAGCTATAAAAAACAGCTGGAGCATGCGACTTTAGTTAAAAAAATTAAAGGTGCTGAATTGCTGGGCTTGAGCTATGAGCCGATGTTCAATTATTTCCAAAACCTTAAAGAAAAAGGCGCATTCAAGATTTTGAGCGGTGAGTTTGTTTCTACCGAAGACGGTACCGGCGTTGTGCATATCGCCCCAGGGTTCGGTCAGGACGACTTTGAAGCTTGCCGCGCTTATGATGAGAATTTTCCGGTTGTTTGTCCGGTTGACGAAGCCGGCAAGTTTACCGCCGAAGTTTCAGATTATGAAGGCAAGCAGGTGTTTGAAACCAATGAGCCGATTTTGGCATGGCTGAAAGCCAACGGCATTTTGGTTAAAAAAGAACAATATACCCACACATATCCGTTCTGCTGGCGCACCGATACTCCGCTGATTTATAAAGCGATGAGCTCATGGTTTGTTAAAGTTACCGATTTCCGCGATGAAATGGTGCAATTAAACCAGCAAATCAACTGGATTCCAGGGCATATTAAAGACGGTCGTTTCGGCAAGTGGCTGGAAGGCGCCCGCGATTGGTCTATTTCCCGCAACCGTTTTTGGGGTACTCCGATTCCGGTTTGGAAGTCTGATAATCCGGCTTTTCCAAGAACCGATGTGTTTGGTTCTGTCGCCGAAATTAAAGCCGCTACTGGTATTGAAGTAGACAATTTGCACAAGCCTTATATTGATGATGTGGTATATCCGAATCCGGACGATCCAAGCGGCAAAACTATGATGCGCCGCGTCAGCGATGTGTTTGACTGCTGGTTTGAATCCGGCTCTATGCCGTATGCGCAAATTCACTATCCGTTTGAAAATAAAGAATGGTTTGAAAATCATTTTCCGGCAGACTTTATTGTGGAAGCAATTGATCAAACCCGCGGCTGGTTTTATACCTTGACCGTGCTGTCAACCGCTTTGCACCATAAACCGGCGTTTAAGAATTGTATCTGTACCGGTTTGCTGATGGCTGAAGGCGGACAGAAGCTTTCTAAACGCCTGAAAAACTATCCGGATCCGAATGAAATTTTGGACTCTATCGGTTCGGACGCTTTGCGTTGGTTCTTGATTTCTTCTCCGGTTCTGAAAGGCGGCAACGTGGCTGTGGATAAGGAAGGTAAGGAAATTTCCAAAGCTTCTCGTTCGGCAATGATTCCGCTGTGGAATGCCTTTTATTTCTTCACTTTGTATGCCAATGCCGAAGATTACAAGGCTAAAGAAATTTATTCTTCAAGCGAGGCAATTGACAACTATATTCTTTCTAAGTTGAAAAATTTGGCGGTTGTGGTTAAGAAAAACTTGGAAACATACGAAGTTGCCGACGCTTGCGCCAAAGTTTCCGACTTTATGGAAATTTTGAACAACTGGTATATCCGCCGCACCCGTGATCGTTTTTGGGAAGGCGAACACAATGCGTTTGACACCTTGTACACCGTTTTAGTAAACGTCAGCAAAATTGCAGCGCCTCTGATGCCTTTTATTTGCGAATATGTTTACAAAACTTTGACCAAGGGCGAATCCGTACACTTGTGCGATTATCCTAAATTGGAAGAAATTAAAGCCGATGACGCTTTGATGGCGGATATGGATTTTGTGCAAGACCTGTGCTCGACTGGTAAATTTATTCGCGAAGAGAAGAACTTGCGCAACCGTTTGCCGCTGGCTTCCATGACTTTAATCGGTGCCAAACTTTCGCTGGCATATCAGGAAATTGTTAAAGATGAACTGAACGTAAAAGAGGTTAAGTTTGACGATAATTTGGATAATTACGCCAGCAAGAAAGTTTATTTGTATACTCCGCTTTTGGGCAAAACCTTGGGCAAAAATATGGGCGCGGTGATGGCTGCTTATAAGCAAGGTCAATGGACTTTGAATGCAGACGGTACGCTTTCTATCGGCGGACAGACCCTAACTTCTGATTTGTTTGAAGTTCGCTTGGAAATGAAAGACGGTGTTGCCGGTCAGGCTTTTGACAGCAACAAGGCAGTTTTGACTTTGGATACGGTTGTAACCGATAGTCTGAAACGTGAGGGTATGGCGCGCGACTTTGTGCGTTTAATCCAAACTTTGCGTAAAGATAAGGATTTCAACATTTCCGATCGTATTGAGCTGCATTATCAAACAGCAAATGCCGAATTAGCTAAAGCTTTAGCGGAAAATGAAAAGTATATTTCCGAGCAAGTGCTAGCTGTTAAGGTAGAGCCAACCTGCGCCAGTGGCGTTGAAGCCGATATCGAAGGCGGTTTGGTTGTGTATGATGCTTTTAAGCATTGCGCTTAAGAGATAATTTTGTGGCAACAGGAGAGGGCTGGGTTTTCAGCCCTCTCTTCATATTTCTAAAGCAATTATTTAATATACTTAAATAACTATTTGTTTTAATATATTTTATTGTAGATATAATATTTTATTTTTAGTAAAATAACAATGTCTTGACAAGCGGTTTTTTTTATTATACAATTAAACATATATTTAATCGTTTAAGTTAAATAAGGAGGAAATGATGAAGAAAGTGTTTGATTTGGAAGATTTGGATTGCGCAGTCTGCGCTGCCAAAATAGAAGCCGCTGTTAAGGAGCTGGAAGGCGTTGAAAATGCCAGTGTAAACTTTATGACCCAAAAGATGACGATTGAAACCAATCGGGATATTAACCAACTGATGAAAGAGGTGGTTAAATTGGTGGAAAAAATTGAGCCTGATTGTTCAATAATTTTATAAAGGCGAGGGGAATATGACTAAAAAATTGCGCAAAGCATTGAACAAAATTCTGTGGGCGGCGGCATTTTTTGCTGTTGCCATGTTTCCGTTGCCGCAAGCACTGAAATTGACGGGCTTTGCTTTGTCTTATTTGATTGTTGGGCTGCCGATTATTAAAAAAGCCTTGCAGAATATTCGAAACGGTGAAGTTTTTGATGAAAATTTTTTGATGACGATTGCGACATTCGGCGCTGTTGCGCTGGGTGAATATCCTGAAGCCGTGGCGGTTATGCTGTTTTTTCAGGTCGGCGAATTTTTCCAAAGCTATGCAGTGAACCGCTCGCGCAAGTCTATTGCCGCGCTGATGGATATTCGTCCGGATTCCGCCCGTGTGCAAAAAGGCGGAGAATGGATAGAAGTTAGTCCGGAAGAAGTTGAAAAAGGCAGCGTTATAGAAATCCGTTCCGGTGAAAAAGTGCCTTTGGACGGAATAATTATTGACGGCTGCTCAAGTTTGGATACTTCGTCTTTAACCGGCGAATCTCTGCCGCGAGAAGTAAAAATAGACGATGAAGTTTTAAGCGGGGCTATAAATTTGGGTGGAATACTGCAGGTGAAAACATCAGGCGTATATGCTGAATCAACCGTGGCAAAAATTTTAGATTTGGTGGAAAATGCTTCTTCTAAAAAGGCAGATGTAGAGAACTTTATAACAAAATTTTCTCATTGGTATACCCCGTCGGTGGTGATTGTGGCGGTGCTGCTGGCATTTATTCCGCCTTTGCTCTTTGCCGAGCTTTTACAGGTTTGGGTTTACCGCGCAATTACATTTTTGGTAATTTCCTGCCCGTGCGCGCTGGTGATATCTATTCCGCTTAGTTTTTTCGGTGGTATCGGTGCGGCTTCTAAGTGCGGCGTGCTGATAAAAGGCAGTAACTATTTAGAGGCTTTAGCGCAGGCTGAAACTATAGTTTTTGACAAGACCGGAACTTTGACTAAAGGCGTGTTTACTGTGACTAAAATCCAACCGGAAAACGGCGTTTCGGCGGAAGAATTATTAGAAACAGCGGCGCATATGGAAACATATTCTTCACACCCAATTGCGATTTCGGTTAAGCAGGCTTACGGTAAAAAAGTTGAACAAGCGCGCGTGTCGGAAATTAAAGATTGTTTCGGCAAAGGTCTTTGCGGCAAGCTGGACGGGCAGGAGGTAGTGCTCGGCAATGCGCAAATGATGAAAGACAAAGGATTTGAAGTTCCGCAAATTCAAGCTGTCGGCACGGTGATTTATGTTTTGAAAAATGGAAAGTATCAAGGCTGTTTGTTGATTGAAGACGAGGTAAAACAAGATTCCGAACCGGCTTTGCGGCAGCTGAAAAAATTGGGCGTGGCGCAAACGGTTATGCTGACTGGCGATCGAGAGAGCACGGCGCGGAAAGTGGCAGAAAAATTAGGGTTGGACAAGTTCTATGCCGAATTGTTGCCGGCAGACAAGGTGCTGAAATTTGAAGAACTGCTATCGGTTAAAACGCCTAAAGGCAAGGTGCTGTTTGTGGGCGACGGCATCAACGATGCGCCGGTTTTGGCACGCTCGGATATTGGTGTTGCCATGGGCGGACTAGGTTCGGACGCGGCAATTGAGGCGGCAGATGTGGTGATTATGACCGATGAACCGTCAAAAATTGTAAAAGCTATTGAAATTTCTAAAAAAACTTTACGTTTGGTGCATGAAAATGTGGTGTTTATTTTAGCCGTGAAGTTTGCGGTGCTGGGACTTGGTGCTGCCGGATATGCTTCTATTTGGGCGGCGGTGTTTGCTGATGTCGGCGTCTCGGTAATTTCTATTCTAAACGCCATGCGGGCTCTAAGGTTTTATAAATAAGCTTTTATAAAGAAGGATAAGTCAGTAAAAAGAACTTGCTTTTTACCGGTTTTTTATTATGCTGAATGTATGAGAAAGTTAAATAAAGAAGATATTGTGCGCCGCTTAAAAGACGATGCGGGACAAGAAGAGCTTTTGAAAGAAGCCGACAAAGTCCGCCATGATAATGTGGGCGATGAAGTGTATTTGCGCGGGCTTATTGAGTTTTCCAATATTTGCCGCAATAACTGTATGTATTGCGGTATCCGCCGCGATAACAAACAGCTGCAGCGCTATCGTATGAGCGAAGAAGAGCTGATAGAGACGGCGCGCCGCGGGGCTGAGCTCGGTTTCAAAACCATTGTTATGCAGTCGGGTGAGGATATGTATTATAATACCGACCGCGTGTGCCGCATTGTGGAGAGTATTAAAAATTTTGACGTGGCGGTAACGCTTAGCATGGGCGAACGAGACTATGCGGAATATAAGGCTTTCCGCAACGCCGGCGCCGACCGCTATTTGATGCGCATAGAAACCACCGATAAGGATTTGTATCATAAGCTTGACCCTGAAATGAGCTGGCAGCATCGTTATGAATGTTTGCTGATGCTGAAAGAGCTCGGCTATGAACTAGGTTCTGGCAGTATGGTAGGGCTTCCAGAGCAAAGCATTGAATCTATTGCTGATGATTTGTTGTTTATGCAGGAGCTGGAGGTTGATATGGCGGGTATCGGTCCGTTTATTCCGCATCAGCAAACGCCGTTGAAAGACGCAGCCGGAGGCACGCTGGATTTGGCTTTGCGGACAATGGCTTTGATGCGGATTATGCTGCCGGATATCAATATTCCGGCAACTACGGCAATGGAAAGCCTGCACCCGCAAGGACGGATTAAGGCTTTGCAAGGCGGTGCGAATGTGGTTATGCCGAATATTACGGAAGGCGAATACCGCAAACTTTATGAATTATACCCTGGAAAAATTTGCGTTAATGACACTCCGGCGCATTGCCGCAGCTGCATAGGGCTGAAAATTATGAGTATCGGACGGACAATTGGACAGGGCTATGGCAGCCATAAAAAGCAAAACAAGGCTTGAAGTGCTGTAAAATATTGGTGAAAGGAAGTTGAAATGGAAAAATATTCGGTGATTTTACTTGCTTTTATGCTAACGTCTCCGGCGTTTGCGGAACCATTACTGATGGAAGAGCCAAAACCGGTCAACAAAACCACTGCTGATGATGGTTTGGTCAGTTTGACTGATGAGGAAGAAGAAAATATAAATACCGAAGATGAAGATGCGGAAGATTCTGCTGCCGGAGTGATTCCTGCTGCTGAGAATGCGGCAGAAAAGGCAGCAGCAGAGGCTGAACCTGAAGCAGAACCTAAGCCAATAGAATATGTGCCAAATCCAAGCAATTTCTCGGCAGATTTTATGGGTGCTTTGTATGAGTGTCAGCCGGCAAGAGAACGGCAAAATTTAGCTGGTGTTGAAGAAATTGCCATTACCGGAAAAGTAAACGGCAAATGTCAGCTGCGCTATGATGATTTTGTTTTGAACATTCCAACCGAATTACTGCCGAACATTCACAGTATGACCGATATCCGGCAGCTGCTTTTGAATAATGATTTTACAACATATCTGCCGCAATATGAATATGCCGGCTTGCTGCAGGAGCTTAATTTATGCAGCAAAAGCGGCAGCGGACATAATGCTTATTTGCACCGCCGCACTAACAATGATATTGCCATCACCAAGGGACTTACTTCTAAAGTGGAAAACGGCGGCTGCACCATTCGTTTGCTGAACCAATTGAGTATGAATGACAGCTTTAAAGATTATAGCGCGGTCTGCCGTATTCCTGCAAATGATATGCAGCTGATTTTAGAGGCGTACGCAAGTTTGCTGCAAGAGCAGAATCCTGATACAGCAGAGCTTAAAAAAGCCGATGAAGAAATTTTGTTTCGTCTGCAGCAGGTGGGGTATTGCCAAAAGCCCAAAATATAAAATACTTTGACAAGTTAGGGAAATTTGCCTATATTCAAGTAAATTTCTATTATTAACTTAAATTTTTATGCTTATGAGGGTTTTAATTTTTATAATTGTAGTGGCTGCAGCCTTGGCAATTTATTTTGCAGGTATCAAATTGAGACTGGCAGAACAAAAAACTACAGCAGAGGTTCCACCAGAGAAAAAAGTGCCGAACAGCGTTGTGTGGATTTTGATTGCAGCTTGGTCGGCTATTTGTGTGGTTATCGGCGGAGTGCTGGCTCGCTGCACTGAAAAGCCAAGCAAAGAAGTTGTGCTGACAGTGGTTGAAAAGGCTGCCGACAAAGACAGCGTATCAACTTATTTCCGGCTTTCGGACGGATATACGGTAAAAATCAGCAGCAGTATCGGCTCTAATGCACCGTATAACGACTGGGTAATGGTCAAAAAAGGCGATAAGGTTCGCAAGCTTATTTTTGAAAGCCAGCCGACACGCTATACGCCTGTGTTTGATGAAAGCATCTTAAAGTAATTTAAAAAAAGGTTGTGATATATAAACACAGCCTTTTTTGTTTGACAAAGTGGAATAATTTGTCTAACATAAGAGCAAATTTTAATTATTAAGACTTATGTTTATTTATTATCTTTTAGGAATTTCAATTCTGTTAGGCTTAACGTTTGTTATATTTAAAGTAATGTTAGCCCTGTCAGTGCAAAAAATTGAAGGCGAAAGCGTTGATGATTGGCTGCGCCGTTCTAATAAGGACTTAGCAAAAAGTATGTTTATCCTTTTAGTGGCAGTCAGTATGGCTTGTGCCTTGATGATGAGTCTTTGCAATGCGGTTATGAATCTGAATTAAAACTTATAAAAGGCTGTGTTATAATAAACATGGTCTTTTTTTATTCTTTAGCAAGGATTAAGTTGTTGCGTTCTTTAATCAGCTGCTGATAGCGCGAATATATATCAGCGGAGTTTTCCAGTTGCTTACTCATTAAAGTTGTGCATTCTTTTAATTCACTATCTATTTGTTTAAGCTGAATTTCTAATAAACCGTTATCTATTTCCGCTTTCAGGCTCGGCAGGGTAGATTTTTGTGATTTATACATATTTAATTCCCACAAATCGCCGATTTCTGCTGCATAGTTAAGTTTTAATTTTTCTGTCAGTTGTTCGCTGTCTAATTGTTCGTCTTCTTGATGAATTTCGATAATTTCCGCCAAAACTTTAGCCATTCTGCTGTCGTTTATTTCAAAAGATGACAGCTTTTCTTCATATTTTTCAATAAGTTCCGGATATAACAGCATAGCTGCAATAATTCCGCGGATAACCAAATCATTCAACGGCGGTTTTTTCACAAAATGATAAACCGGCTCGGCTTCTTGCTTTTTGCGGCGTGGAGTATAGGCTGTTTGGGCTTTAGTTTCTGCTGGCGGCGGTTCATTGACTGCATTGGCTTGCACATTTTTATAAATTGAGCCTTTGCCGAAGGTGTAGTAAATCCGCTTTTTCATTTCTTGCGTATAATAGCTGCGGATTTGCTCGTCTTTGATTTTTGCGACTTCTTCAAAAGTTTCTTTTTCAATCAGCGCCTTTTGTTCCGGAGTGTCGGTATCTTTGTTCATTTTGCATTTGTGCCACAAAATATCTACTAAAGGCTTAGCACGCTGCAAATATTGTTCAAACACCGGCGCACCCAAGCTGTGCAGCAGTTCGTCAGGGTCTTTTTTTTCTTTTAGAAAAATATAGTTGACTGAATAACCGGCTTTTAATATTGGCAGCACGCGGTCTATTGAGCGGATAGCCGCCTTAATTCCAGCGCCGTCGCCGTCAAAGCAAAGAGTAGGGGTGTTGCATACGCGCCAAGCCTCAATAATTTGCTCTTCGGTTAACGCGGTGCCTAAAGGCGCTACCGCATAGCTGAAATTAAAGCTGTCAAGCGCAATCACATCCATATAGCCTTCGCAGATAATCAGCCTTTTAGAGCTATAAGCAGGTTCACGGGCGTGATTCATATTATAGAGAATACGGCGTTTATTGAAAATCGGCGTTTCCGGCGAATTTAAATATTTGGGTTGGCTGTTATCCATAATTCGTCCGCCGAACGCAATGACATTGCCTTGCTTGTCCATAATAGGAATCATTACACGGTCGCGGAAAAAATCATGCGGAGCTCGAGATTTATCTTCCGGCACGGCAATCAAGCCCAGCTCCGCCATATCGTGTTCGGAAATACCTTTGGACGAGAGCAGCGCTTTTAAGCCGTTGCCGCTTGGGGCGTAACCGAGACGGAATTTTTTTATGGTTTCTTCGCTCAAGGCTCTTTTGTCTTTGAAATAGGATAAACCATGCGCCCCCACCGGCATACGCAGGTTCTTTTCAAAATATGCGCAGGCGATATCCATAATTTCATATAAGGATTTACGTTTTAGGCTTTGCTCTTGGCTTTCTTTTGACCAAGCTGGCAGCTGCATACCAACTTTATCTGCCAGTTTTTTTACTGCTTCAATAAAAGGCAAACCGTTGGCGTCCATTTCAAACTTTACAATATCGCCGTGGGCGCCGCAGCCGAAACAATGGTAAAAGCCCTTGCTCTCATTAACGGTGAATGACGGTGTTTTTTCATTATGAAAAGGGCATAAGCCTAAATACTCACGCCCTCTTTTCGTTAGTTTTACCTTACTTCCGACAACGTCCGCAATAGAAATTCTACTGCGGAGTTCGTCTAGAAATTTTTGTAAATCGTCGTTCATATCCCTAACAAGCCGTAAAGTGGTTTATTATGCCAAAAACTTTTTAATAGCGGCAGATGCGGCGCCAAAGTCCATTTGTCCGGCGTATTTTGCTTTTAACGCACCCATAACCTTGCCCATATCGCGAATGCCGGCGGCGCCGGTTTCGGCAATAGCAGCTTTGATGGCTTCATCGGTTTCTTCGGCATTCATTTGTTTTGGCAAAAAGCGGCTGATAACATCTATTTCCGCTTGCTCTTTTTCTGCCAAATCCGGACGATTGCCTTCTTTATAAATTTTGATAGATTCATTTCTTTGTTTAATCATAGTTTGCATCATAGCAAGCAAAACGTCATCACCGGCTTTTTCCAAGCCTTTGCCGCGGGCTTCAACATCTTTTTCTTTTTGACCGGCAATAATCAGGCGCACGGCGCTGACAGTTTTCATATCTTTGTTTTTCATAGCTTCTTTTAAGCTGTTCTGCAAATCTTCTCTTAACATTTTTATCTCCTTAAATATTTGCATTTTTATCAAAACTAAGTTTTATAATCTTATCTTCTAAGGTGTCATTATCCGGCAGTAAAATACGGAACACGGCGCTGAAACTAGGCTCCAAACGGTCCAAAGTTAAAACTTTAACCGATTCAGCCAGTTTGTCGCCGGTTTTGCTATATAGTTCTGCCTTAATTGGTAAAATAGTGGATTTCATATCGCTTTCATTATATACCAAACCGGAAATTTCTACAAAATTTTCATTGTGACGGCGCAAATAACGGCTTTTTATATTTTTAAATACCAAACCGCGTCCTTCGTGCAAGCTTTTTATTCCCATTTCATTATAAAAATGCTCTAACTGCGGAATTTTTGAGACTATATAAAAGCGGTTGGCATAACCGATATAGAATGTAAAAGCAATTATAAGCAAAAATAAGCAGCAGTTTATCATAAACGGTGTGAAAAACATGGCGATTTTTCTTTTATAACGCTCCAGTTTGGTATCTGAAGAGCCGTTGCCGCTGAACAAGCCTTTAGTGTCTTGCGATAAACGGTTAAACATTGCGTCCACATCGCTATTGGACGAAGTCTGCGGGCTGATAGCCTGCGGTCTAAGCTGCGGCGCAGCGCTGGTGGAGATTGTTTTTTTGCTTTTGTTTGGTGCTGTGGCGGCAGCCGGTGTCACAGTTGTTTCAGGCGCCATTTTTTTAACGTCCTTAGGGTAAACTGTCCACACTTCACCACATTCGGCACATTTGAATTTTTTACCTCCTTCAGGAATTTTACCTTCGGGAATTTGATATACAGCATTACATTTTGGACAACTTATTAACATACTAACCTCTTTTTTTTGCACTATATTCTAAAAAATTGCAGATTAAAAGAAAAAAAGTATTTTATTAAACGGAATATTGATATATTCTTTAGGCAAATTGGAGGAATGTAATGAATAATAACCAATCGACCGTCAGTCAGCCGATTATAGATTTGCAAAATGTTTCGGTCGGCTACGAGCGCAGCGGCGATGTGCTGCAAAATGTTTATTTCTCGCTGCTTCCGGGGTCTTTTACTTTTATAACCGGAAAAAGCGGCGCTGGCAAGACGACTCTTTTAAATATGCTCTATTTGATGAAAAAGCCAAATAAGGGAATATTGAAAGTGTTTGGAAATAATATCAATTTTTCTAACCGCGACACTTTGGCTGAACTGAGACAAAAAATAGGGGTGGTTTTTCAGGATTTCCGCTTGTTGGAACATTTGAGCGTTTTTGATAATATTGCATTGCCTTTGCGAGTGCGCGGCATGGGCGAAAAGGAAATTTATAAACGCGTGACCGAGCTGCTGCAATGGGTTGAGCTGCATAAAAGCATTTATAAAGTATGCTCTTCTCTTTCCGGCGGTGAAAAACAGCGCGTTGCCATTGCCAGAGCTGTTATAAACCGTCCGGAAATTTTGTTTGCCGATGAACCGACCGGAAGCGTTGACTCTGAAATTGCCGGCAAGCTGATGCGTTTGTTTGTGGAATTAAACAAGGTCGGCACCACCGTGGTTTTGGCAACCCACAATGAACAGCTGACTTCCAGCTATAACTATCCGCGGATTGCGCTGGCAGATGGTTCGGCAAAATTGTATCCGGCATTAAAGAGAATATAATAAGGAGTGACGATAGATGAAAAGTGATTTGGTAACCGGACGTCGAGGCGAAATTAACACCGAAGACGATGACACCTCTGCTTTTATGTATGTTCTTACCTCTATTTATATGTATTTGTTTATTGTTGTTTTGGCGATTGTTATGGCTATCAACGCCATGGCTGACAGCTGGAAAAAAGACATTATGGGCTCGGTTACGGTGCAGATTATTCCGGTAGAAGATGAAAATAAGCATGTCGATGCCGAAAAAACACTGGAACAGCAAAACAAAGTTCTGCAATACATAGAAAATCTGTCGGCTGTGGCGAGCGCCAAGGCTTTGGATACTCAAACAATTGAAAAATTGATGACGCCGTGGCTTGGCAACAAAGTGAATATATCGTCTTTGCCTATTCCGGTTTTGCTAGATGTCAAATTAAAACCTTATTCAGAGCTGAATTATGATGAAGTAACCCGCGGTTTGCGTCAGGTTTCGGAATATGCTTCTATTGATAACCATCGCTTGTGGCTGAACAGACTGCTGAAGTTTGCCGCATCTTTGAAAAATATTGCCATAACGGTGCTGCTGATGGTGATAGGTATTTGCGCTTTTTCTATTTATTATTCTACCCGCACCAGTTTGGGAATAAACATAAACACTATTGAAATTTTACATATTATCGGCGCCAAAGATGACTATATTGCACGGCAATATGC
>CAVEOB010000022.1:0-24364 GCA_963617265.1 Mediterraneibacter gnavus | reverse complement strand
TATTTTACCTCTTTTTCTTACTCTTTTATACTACTTTTTTATCTAACAATTCTTGGCTTTGATCGTCAGCTCATTCGCAGAGAATCCAGTATGGTATATCCGTTTAAAGAACTTGCAACAAACACCACTCCCTCGTCCCTGACACCCGTCAAACGTTGACTTGGTGCTGTCTGCTAGCTTTAGCGTAAGTTTATTGCTATTTTTACTAAACCCTGAAAAAACGTGCTGAGCAGCGAAAAAAGTGCCTTTAATCAGATGTATAGGATTCGCAGAGAGAGAGAGAGACCTTTGGATTGCTTATTTTTCATATTTCTTGCCTCATTTTTGGTTAATTGATATGCTTACTTTTATACATTTCAGTTTTATATGTCAAACATTAAAGTAAATAAAAAAAGCTCCACGGAATTAAAACCATGGAGCTTTGAAAAATGAACACTTTATCAGATAAGTTCTCTCACTTTTTTAACTACATTTTCAACCGTAATGCCAAAATGTTTGTAAACTTCATCGCCTTTGCCGGAAGCGCCGAAGCTATTTAATCCAATTACATTTTCGCTTATGCCGGTATAGCGTTCCCAGCCGTAAACTGCGGCGGCTTCAACGGCAATCCGAGGTGCGTTGCCCAATACTGAATGCTTATAGTCTTCCGGTTGTTGGTCAAATAATTCGCAGCACGGCATAGAAACCACGTTTACTTCAATTCCGCTGTCACGCAGCTGTTTTTGTGCTTCAACAGCTAATGAAACCTCCGTTCCAGTGGCAATAATCGTGGCTTGCGGTTCGCGCTGTGCCTTAGAAATAACATAGCCGCCGCGCTTGCTCAAATTTTCAGCGGAATCTGTGCGCAAAGTCGGCACGCTTTGACGGGAAAGCGCCAAAATGCTCGGCGTTTTTTCGCTCTCCAAGGCAATCTCCCAAGCTTCGGCGGTTTCCACCACATCGCACGGACGGAAGGTGTAAATATTCGGCATTGCTCGGTACGAAGCCAAATGTTCAATCGGCTGATGCGTCGGTCCGTCTTCGCCTACGCCGATAGAATCATGCGTCAGCACATAAACCACGCGCAGCCCCATCAGTGCCGCCAAGCGCATAGAAGGACGCATATAGTCTGAGAACACAAAGAAGGTTCCGCCGTAAGGAATAACGCCGCCGTGCAGCGCCATGCCGTTCATAATCGCCCCCATAGCATGCTCGCGTATGCCATACATCACATTGTTGCCGTTATAGTCAGCGGCGGTAATGGTTTTCATACCATCAACAAATGTCAGATTAGACGCCGCCAAATCGGCAGAACCACCGATAATTTGCGGAATACATCCCATAATGTTTTCCAAGCAAAGTTGCGAAGCCTTGCGGGTGGCAACAGCAGTTTGCTCTTTAATGGTTTTCTTTTTCAGTTCATCTAAGTCTTTGTTCCAATTTGCCGGCAGTTTATCATTGATATAATCTATGAATTTTTGATTGTTTTCGGCTTTTTTCTGCCATTCGGCATATTGAGCCGCCGAACGCTGTCCAGCTGCACGCCAAGCCGCCATAATTTCGGTCGGTACTTCAAATGGAGCTGCCGTCCAGCCCAAATTTTGACGCATAGCTTCCAGCTCTTCGGCACCTAAAGGAGAACCATGCACTTTAGATGTACCTTGCTTATGCGGAGCGCCGAAACCGATAGTTGTTTTGCAGGCAATCAAAGTCGGCTTGTCAGATTTCTGCGCCTGTTCAATGGCTGCGGCAATTTCTTCATGATTGCGTCCGTCAACACTGATTGTGTTCCAGCCCACAGCCTTAAAACGTGCGATTTGGTCGGTGCCGTTGGCTTTGTCAACCGTGCCGTCAATGGTGATATTGTTGTTATCCCAAAAGACAATCAGCTTGTTCAGTTTCCATAAACCGGCAAGTGAAATTGCTTCTTCGGAAATACCTTCCATCAAGCAGCCGTCGCCGCACATTACATAGGTGTAGTGATTGCACAAATCATCGCCGAATTCTGCGTTGATGCGGCGTTCTGCCAAAGCCATGCCGACTGCGGAGGAAATTCCCTGTCCCAAAGGTCCGGTGGTCATATCAATGCCCGCCAAATGTCCATATTCAGGGTGTCCGGCGGTTTTGGAACCAAGCTGGCGGAAGTTTTTGATATCATCTAAAGTGATATCGTTATAGCCCAGCAAATAAAACAGCGAATACAGCAGCATAGAGCCGTGACCAGCGGAAAGAACAAAACGGTCGCGGTCAAACCAGTGCGGAGCAGCCGGATTGATTTTGATATATCTTCCGAATAACACGGCGGCAACATCAGCCATGCCCAAAGGCATTCCAGGGTGTCCTGATTTGGCTTTTTCAATAGCTTCAGCGCTCAAAAAGCGGATAGTGTTCGCCATCTGCTGTAATTTATGCTGTTCTGTATTCATTTTTTTCTCCTATAATTTTTCAAATAAAGCGACTAATTCGCTGTGAGTTGAATAAACAAATTGGTCGACAAGTGTTATTTCTATAACACGATAGCCGCCAGAAATCAACGTATTTGCATCATTTACAAACGTGTGCGGATTGCAGGACACGGCAATAACTTTTTGTGGCTTATCCTCATCAGCCATAGCGGCTATCTGCGCGGTCTGGGCAGCGGCTCCGGCGCGCGGCGGGTCAAAAACCACAATGTCAAATCCTTTTAATTCATTCGCATCTAACGGATATTTAAACAGATTCTTGCGGCTGATTTTGATGTTTGGAATAGTATTGTGATTAACCGATTTTTGAAAACCATCCAATAATTCGTCCGAAGAATCAATTGCAGTTATTTTATTTTTCGGATTCGCTGCCAGCGGATACGAAAAAGTCCCCACTCCGCAGAATAAATCGGCAATATTGCCCAGCGATTCGCCTATGTATTTCAACACCAAATTTATCAAGGCTTGCTCGCCGGCGCCGGAAGCTTGCAGAAATGTTCCGGCAGGTATAAACACCTGATAGCCGCCGATGCTCAAATAAGGACGGCTTTTTTCAATTACCGATTCCGGCTTGCTCTTACCGACTTGCACCGAAACGCGGGCAACATCGTCTGAACCGTTGGCAAAATCGCACAAAGCCATACGATGTTCCAAACCCAAAGGCTCGTTTATTTCCAGTAAAACATCAACGCCGTTAGCTGCCTCGGTCAGCCAAATGTCGCCGCTGCCGATGTTATAAGTGCGGAATTTTTTGTTTTTGAGCTTTTCCGAAACTTTGATATTGCAAAATTCACTCAAAAATTTGCGCAGTTGCGGAATAAGACTGTTAATTTTTGCTGTCAGCAGCGGGCAGCTTTCCACATTTATCAGCTCATGGCTTTTGCTTTCATTAAAGCCAAACACCAAATTTCCGCGGTTGTGTCTAAAAGCCAGCTCGGCGCGGCGGCGTGTTCCGTCGGCAATAAAAACAGCTTCGCCGGTTTTTATCTCATCTTGTTTTATCTGCCAGATAACTCTTTCAAATTGCTCAATTTTTAATTTTTTGTAATCTGTAAAATCTAAATTGCGGTAAGGGCAGCCGCCACAAATTTGTTGATATGGACAAGTCATTGTTCTTTCCTTACAAAATTTTATTTTCATAATTATCCAAAAGAGATATTTCTTCTGTTTCTTCATTTTGAAAAACCGGATGCATATTGCGGCTTTTGTTTGCCGTTTTCTTTTTCATAATTTGCTTTACTTTTTGCTCGTCGTAAATTTCCACCCGATTGCGTCCGTTGTTCTTTGCCAAATACATGGCATCGTCAACCTGCCGCAGCAAAACATCTAAACTTGCGGTTTTTTCTGAAGAAACCACGCCGATACTTACCGTAAAATGAAATTTCTCGCCGTTTTCGCTTTCTATTTCCAAATTGGCAAGAGTTTGTCTTAGGCGTTCGGCAACAATCTGCGCCGAATGAGAGTCGGTGTTATCCAAATAAATTATAAATTCCTCACCGCCAAAACGGCAGACAATATCGTCTTCGCGCAAATCGTTTTGGCAGCAGGCAACCAGCTCTGTTAAAACCTTGTCGCCGGTTTTGTGACCATAAGTGTCATTCACATTTTTAAACTTGTCGGCATCAATCATCAACAGGCTGAAATTTTGTTGTTTTCTCAGCGCCTCTTTAATGCGTTCCTGCGCCAGTTTTTCAAAATACCGCCGATTCCAAGCCAAAGTCAAAGGATCGCGCTCGGCTTGAAATTGCAAAGAGTTTTCGCGGGCTTTGCGCAAGGTAATATTTTGAAATGCCATATACAAAGCCATTTCATTGTTATATTCAATGGCTTTTGCCGAAACCGAAAGCCAAAACGGCGCGGAATTTATAAGGTTGTAAACCATTAAATCAAAGTCTTGAACCTCGTGTTCTTTTTCCAGTTTTTCCCAAAATGCTTTGCGGCTTTTTTCATCTACAAAAAAATCTTTTAATTTAAAGTATCCACATTCTTTTTTTGTTAGACCGAACAGCTCTCCAGCTTTATTGTTGATGAGCAGAATTTTATCGCCGGTGATTTTGGAAATGATAATCGGAAAAGGCGATGAATCAATCATTGCCGCTATTTGCAAATTCAGCTTGTCTATCAGGTTCCAGCTTTTTTGCAAATCCTGCTGCTGCATGTGAAGTTTGATAAAAATCACGGCGGCGGCAAACACATATAGCCAAAACCAGTTCAAAATGTTGAGATTAAGCCAGTTATATTTAAAGAAAAATGTTGAAACAATCAGCTTTCCCCAAAGCATAAACACCGAGCAGAACAATAAAAAATATCCCAAGCTGAAATTGTTTATACATTGGCGGGCAACCACAGCGGCGACCAAAGACAAGCTGAACAGAATAATGGCAGAATCAAAGATGTTTATGCTGCTTTGATTGTAATTCAAAAATGTATAATAAAGACCGATTGTCAAACCTATGGATACATAGCAAGTTAAAATCTCGCGGTTTGCGGATTTGTTGTTCAGCAGTTCAGAAGAGGCATTAAGCCATATAACCGAAGTTAAAAGTGCAATAATCATGCAGGCAAAAGCAACAAAGTTATAGTTCAGTCCGGCTTTATATAAAATATGTTCGTTTTGTGTCAGATAGTTTAGAAAAACTACGCCGAGCCCGCCGAGCTGAAACATCATCAGTCCGCGGAAATCTTTGGAAGAGCGCACAAAAAGAGTTGAGCCCAAGCCGATAAACAGCGATAAGACGCCGAATAAAACATTATAGCCTGAATAAAATATACTTGAACTAAGCATTTGTTACACCATTTTTAATAAAATTTGTTCTATAATAGCCGCAAAGATTATAAAAACCAACATTATTTTAAAATAATTAGTGAAAAAAATTTTTTATTGCGCTAAGTTTAAGATGTTAGACACAGTGGGAGAAAAAAATGACATACACGGCTCCAGACCATTACAGCTATAAATTTAAGTTTGACATAGAAAAATTGCCGGCATCGCAAAAAGACCGGATTCCTTGCCGCTTGGCGGTGTGGGGAATGTTTTTTGGTTTGGTGTTTACGGCATTGGGGCTGTTTGAGGCGGTGTCATATTTTTTTGAACCAGCTGATGTAAGCTATAATTTTAATTTGCCGGAACAGGGCAAAAATGTATATGTCGGTCCGCTGCGCTATTCTTTTGATGCATTTGTTTTTTTGTTTGGTATTGTGATTATTCTGCTTTCGGTAGCGGCGATGATGCGCTATAAAAAGATTTTTTTCGACGGCGATAAAATCAAGATAATTCACAAGCCTTTGTTTGGTGAAAAACAGGTTGAAGTTGAAGATTTGTATAATTATTTGGGCGTGCTGTTCAAAGTTGAATATTATCAGCTTGGTTTAATCAACCGCAACCGCTATGTCATCGAACTTTATCACGCCGATAAAAATAAACGCGTTCCTCTCTATATCAGCACCAGCGGAAAAAATATCCGTAAAATTTGGGAATATTATGCCTCAAAGCTGAAAATGCCGGCGTTGTTTTTAACGGATAAAGGCTTGATTTCGCGCAATCATACCGAACTCAATAAAACTTTGAAGGAAATGGCAAAAAAATGGCAGCTGAAAGCTTTGTATCAAAATCAAAATGAGCAGGCGGTGCCGGATTCTGTAAAATGCCGTGTGAAAAATAATAAAGTTATAGTCAAAGAAAAATATTTGTTCTTAGACGCCTATAGTCTGCTGGCATGCTTGGGAACATTGTTTGTGGGCGGAATTGCTGCAGTTTTGCTCTATTTTCATCAAATGGTTTTGCCGTTTTTAGGCGTATGGTGGTTCAGCGGAATTTTGGCTTTTTGCACAGCGGTTATTTTGTTTGCAATCGTGTCGATTTTCAGCAAAGATGTGTTGATTGTAACCAACCGAGATATTATTTTAGGTCATAACATAATGTTTTTGCGAATGGACGCAGAGTTTTTGCCAAAGAACCAAATAGAGGCTGTTGATGTGGGACATAATCCAACAACCGACCGCTATTATCTTTCGGTTATTTCGCATAGCGGCAATATGATTTTCGGCAAAAATATGCCGGTTGAAGATTTGCGTTGGGTGCGCGGTTATATTATTCGTGAAATTGTTAAACAAGACTGATAAAATAATTTGCTTTATTACGCAATATTTGCTATGGATAAGATAATTTTTGATTTTATGGGGATAAAATTATGAAAAATACAGAGAAAAAAACAAGAAAACCTGCGGCAAAGAAAAATCCTGCTCCTAAAGCTGCTCCAAAAGCTGAAAGCAGCGTCAAGACAACAGCCGCAGCGGTAAAAGCTAAAACAGATGTTAACCCTGATTTGACCGACGCTTTTATCAATGAAGTAAGCGAAGAAGTTAAAAACGATAATTTCAAAGCCTTGTGGAACCGCTATGGCTTGGCGATTATTGCGGTGGTAGTAATTGCAGTTTGCGGCGCAGTTTCTTTTGAACGTATAAAAAGCTGGCGCCAGCAGCATAATCAAATTGCTACGGAAACTTATATGGATTCAGCCCGCAAGCAGGATCCGGAAGCCATGATGGCTGCTTTGCAAAAAATTAACCAAAACGACCATGGCATATATGGTGATTTTGCGCGTTTGCAAATTGCTAATTTGCTGATTGACCAGCAAAAAGAAGATGAAGGACTGGCTATGCTGGAGTCTTTGTCCAAAGATACGCAGGTAAATTCCGAAGTTCGTCAGATTGCGCTGATAAAATATGCAACTTATAAAGTTGATACCATGTCAAAGCAAGAATTGTCAGATTTGCTGAAACCAGTTTTAGCTGCCGAAAATTCTTGGACTCCTTTGGCTAATGACTTGCTGGCAATGGCTGCAATCCGCGAAGGCGATTGGCAGACAGCCCGTGATATTTACTGCAAATTGCTGACAGTTAAAGATTTGCCGGAAAGTTTCAAGTCTAAAATTCAAGAAATGCTGTCTTCATTGAACAATGCCGGCAGCGGTGCTGAATAATTTTTTAATACAGGTGTGCAGATGTTGAACACAAAAACTAAAGTTTTGGCAGGCTTGCTGCTGTGTATTGCCGCGGCAGCATGTTCCAGCGACAAAGTGTTGCCTAAAGGCGAGCGCCTTGCGGTTTTAGAGCCTGTTGCAGCAATTCGTCCTGATGTGGCGTCTTCCGGCATTCAGATAAACATTCCGGCGGCTGTTGCTAATTCTGATTGGCAGCAAGAAGGTTTTAATGCTCAGCATGCACAGCAAAATTTCAAAGTCGGCACGGCTTTTCAAAAACAATGGAAAAGCAGTTTCGGCAAAGGGCGGTCTAAAAGAGAATTTTTAATCTCTAAGCCGCTGGTTGCTAAAAATAAGGTTTATACCTTGGACGCCGCTGGGCTTTTGAGTGCTTTTGACATAAGCAGTGGCGATTTGCTTTGGAAAACAAAACTACACTCCGAAAATGACAATGTTGACGACACGTCCCTAAAGGGCGCCGGTATAGCTTTTAATAACGGCACAGTCTATGCCGCTACTGGTTATGGCTCGGTTTATGCCGTAAATGCGCAAAAAGGCGAAATTCTTTGGAGTAAATCGCTGCAGTCTCCGCTTAGAATTGCTCCGATGGTTGCAAACGGTAATGTTTTTGTGCAAAGTGTCGATAATAAATTTTATGCACTGAATGCTAAAAATGGCGAAGAGCAGTGGAAGTATGATATTTCACTTGAAAATACTACTTTGGTCGGCGGTGCTCCTGCCGCATATTCTGCTGATTTGGATATGGTTGTTACCGGTTTTTCCAACGGCGAAATTCAAGCTTTTAACGCCACTTTAGGTACTCCGCTGTGGTCTGATGTTTTAATTTCTAACCGCCAAGCTTATTCTTCCACTTTTTTGGACACCATAAAGGCTGCTCCTGTAATTGAAGGCGAAACGGTTTATGTCATAGGCAATGCCAACGTGCTGACGGCTATTGATATGCGTAGCGGCGCCCGCAAATGGGAAAAAGAAGTCGGCAGCGTAAATACTCCGCTTTTGGTCGGCAATACGCTGTATATTGTTTCAAATACTAATGATTTGCTGGCAGTAAATAAAGAAAACGGCGATATTTTATGGGCAACTCCGTTGAATTTGGGTGAAAAGCCTGCCGATGTAATGATTTTTAATCCGATAATGCTGGACGGACGTTTGGTAGTTGCGCTCTCTAATGGTATGGTTTACGCCTATATGCCGCAAACAGGCAAACTGCTGAACAGCGTTGATTTAGATGAGAAATTGAACTCGGCGCCTCTTGCAGCCGGTGGATATGTATTTTTTGTAACGGCTGGAGCCGATTTAATAGCTTATAAATAAGGAGATTTAAGGTGCTTTCTGTTGCCATTATCGGACGTCCGAATGTTGGAAAATCTACATTGTTTAACCGCTTGGTCGGTAAAAAATTGGCTATTGTTCACGATATGCCGGGGGTTACGCGCGACCGTAAAATGGCTCCGGCTAAATTTAGAGATTTGGAATTGCAGTTGATTGATACCGCCGGCTATGAATATTCGACAACCGATAATATGGAAAGCCGCATGTGGAAACAAACTCAAATGGCAATTGCTGAAGCTGATGTTTGTTTGTTTTTGTTTGACGCGCGCGACGGAGTACAGCCTTATGATGAACAGTTTGCTGATTTGGTACGCCAAACTCATAAGCCGGTTATTCTGCTTGCCAACAAATGCGAAGGCAAAAAGCAGGAAGACGGAATTTTTGAAGCCTATAAATTAGGCTTGGGCGAGCCAATTCCTTTTTCGGCTGAGCATGGCTTGGGCTTTGAAGATTTATATACTTGCCTGTATGAAGCGGAAGAAGAAAAAAATAAAAAAGCCGCAGATGAAACAAAAGTTGCGGTTTTAGGGCAGATTCCCGAAGATTTTTCGGTAGAAGAAGCCTACAAACGCCCAATACAGATGGCTTTTGTCGGTCGTCCGAATGTCGGAAAATCAACATTAGTCAATGCATTGCTTAATGATGAACGTATGCTGACCGGTCCTGAAGCCGGAATGACGCGCGACGCAATAACCACAAGCTGGCAATGGAAAGGACGCGAATTTAATTTGGTGGATACCGCCGGTTTGCGCCGTCAATCCAAAGTAAAAAATTCACTGGAAAAAATGTCTGTCGAAAGCACTAAATATGCTGCCGATATGGCGCAGGTTGTGGTGCTGGTTTTGGACGCCGATGCTGTGTTGGAAAAGCAGGATTTAACCATTGCCCGCCGCGTGATAGATGAGGGCAGGGCGTTGGTAATTGCTGTAAACAAATGGGATATCGCCAACCGCAAAGAGGCGCTAGAACAGCTTAATTACAAACTTATGACTTCGCTTACTCAAGTTGCTGGCGTGCCGACAGTGACTATTTCCGCTCTCAAAAAAGAGGGTTTGGATAAATTGATGAGCGCAGTGCTCAAAGTTTATGACCGCTGGAACACCCGTATCCCGACTGCGCCGCTGAATAAGTGGTTTTCTGATGTGCAAGAGCAGAATCCGGCGCCGCTAGGCAAAAACAAGCGCCGTATTAAGCTTAAATTTATTACTCAGGCAAAATCTCGTCCGCCTTCATTTTTTATCTTTTCCAGCAATCCTGAAGGTCTGCCGGAATCCTATTTGCGTTATTTAACCAATAGTCTGCGCGATACTTTTAATTTGGGCGGAATACCAATCAGAATTACGATTCGCAAAGCTGACAATCCGTATGCTGAAAATAAATAGCAACAAATATAAAATCTATAGTGTTTCTTAAAAAAATAAAGCCGCTTGAAAAAGCGGCTTGTTTGTTGTCTCATTATTCCGGTTGTTCCAATTCTCCGTTTTTGAGAGCGTAGAACTGGTTTTTCTGCGCCACTTTTTCACCGGAGTGAACCACAATCTGCGGGAACGGAATTTCAATTCCTTCTTCAATAAAACGTTTGTTTATTGCAAAACGCAAATCGCTTGGCACAATCCAGCCTTTCCAAATATCATTGGTATAGCAGCGGAGTTCAAAGTTCAGGCTGCTGTCGGCAAAGTCTTTGAACAGCACATACGGCGCCGGATTTTTCATTACATATTTATGAGCCAATGCACATTCCAGTAAAATTCTGCGTACTTTTTCCACGTCTGAACCATAGGCAACGCCGACCGTAATGCTTTGGCGCGAGATGTTGTCGCCGTGGGTCAGGTTCACAATCGAGCTGGAAAGCAAGGTCGCGTTTGGCACAATCACGCTGGTACGGTTAAAGCTTTCCATTTCAGTTGAACGAATATTGATTTGCTTAATTTTACCTTCGGTTCCGTTCATAATCACCCAGTCGCCGACCTTAAACGGACGCTCGAATAAAATGATGATACCGGATACAAGGTTCTTAATTACATCTTGCAAGCCAAAACCGATACCAACTGATAAAGCACCGGCGATGAAGGCGAGGTTGGTTAAGTCTACGCCGACGGCAATAATTGCCAGCAAGCAAGATATGATAAATCCGACAAAGCTGATGCCTGAAATAAGTGAGTGCTTGATGCCGTCGTCAATATCCATATTGTTAAATACATTGGCGGCTAAATGCTTTTTCAAAATTTTAACCACAGTCAATGAAACAAAGAATATCAAAATACCGAAAGCAATGGCAATTAAGGAAATCTGCACGCCGCCGATTTTGAAACCAAACAGCAGCTTTTTACCCATTTGCAGCATAAAGTCCCCAGGCAAGCCCCAAAGATTCAGCAACGTAAAGATAAGGACTAAAACCAAAATCGGGTTAATTAAAGAGGTAAGCCAAAATTCTATTTTGCCGACATTGCGTTTGGTGAGTTTAATGGATCTCATCCACGGGCTTGCCAAGATAATGCGTTTTAAAATATCAATAAACGCATGGCGGAAAAGTTCAAAAATACCAAACATCACCATAGATAGAATAAGGTTGCGCAAAATAAACGATGACAGTTCAGGATAGCCGATTAAAGACAGACCAAAGGCTGTGGCTAAAAGCAGGTTGCTGGCAACCATAATTTTAAATCCGCTGTCCAAAGTGTCGGTTTCTTCCTCGGTCTCTTCAATATTTTCTGCAGTTATTCCATGAGTTTCCCGATAAGTGTCAACGGCTATTTTAATAATCCAAATCAGGAAAAATGCCTTAACCGCGCAGGAAATCATGGTTAAAAAGTGGATAGTGTCAACGGAGTAATTTGCTTTTTGAGCAACAACCACTTGAATAAGCGCAATAGCGTTACAAATGATGAACATAAATATCACGCGTGTAAAACGCAGAGCTTTGTCATTTGGAATATTGAACAAGCGCCATTGCGGATAATATGGAGCAAATGTAACTCGGGAAATTGTTGCTTCAATAATGGCTAGAAATGAGGCAAATCCCGTAATCATCAAAACATGTCCCAGCAGACTGTCGCCAAAAATTTTGGTGCTGACCATCCAAATCATGCAGGCTCCGACAAAGGCGTCCGGAATCAAGCCGCGGGCAATAGCCACGGCAATAGCGGCAACAACTTTGCGGCTGAAGTGCGGTAATTCAATATCTTCTTTATATCCCCAGTGGTTTAATATGTATTTACGTAAAACAATAGCAACAGCAAGCGCCACAATCAAAATCAGCGCCATTGAAACAATGCTGAAAATAGTATAGCTGCGGTCTTCGGTCGGAATGCTCTGATACCAGTCAACCGGAGATTTTGTTATATCCCAAAAGAAAATGGCATATAATTTCAGGCTGTTGAAAAACACCATCGGGTTGATAAGCGCCGACTGCTTTGTAATCAAATCTCCGTACACGCGTTTGCTGCGGGCGTTTAGAACCTGTGTGGTCAAATCCTCTATTTTTACAATCAGCAAATCAGCTTCTTTCAGCACACGGTCTTCAGATGTCAATTCTTTAGTCAGGCTGTCGCGCTGCTTGGTAATAACCTTGTCTTCAGTAGCGCCTTCTTTAGGCTCTCCCAAAGCGTCCAGCTGCTTTTGAATATATTTTATATCCTTGTCCAAATCTTTGCGGGTGGCGCTGATTTGCGCTTCTTGTTCGCCCAAATAGCTGACATATTCATTGATATTGTCTTCAGTTAGATTTTCGCCTTTCAGCGCATTGTCAATTTGCTCCAGCTTTTTATTGATTTTGTTAAATTCTATAGAATTTTTAGAATCGGCGCTGTCTGCGGCTTGCAGATTACCGGCAAACAGCAGGGTGGCAAAAAAGACAATAAACAGGGTTTTAAAAAATTTGACCATAGATTTATTCCTATTTTTTTAGCAGAGTTTTCAAAATGTTGTAAGCATTTTGAGCGGTTCCGGCACGCAAATCATCGGCAACGCACCAAAAGCTGAAACCGTTTTCAACCGAAACATCTTGGCGCAGGCGGCTGATATAAATATCATTTTCACCCTGCACATCGTTGATTGAAACATAGCCGCAGTCAACGTGCTTGTCAAAAACAACCACGCCTTTGGTATCGCGCATCAGACTGCGGATTTCATCTATATCCACATCATCGGCGCATTCGACGTTAACAAATTCGCCGATACCGATAAACGCCGGAACAACAGCGCAGTTGGCGTGAACTTTGATGTCTCCGCCTAAAATCTTTTTTATTTCCACATTAACTGCCCATTCATATTTTGTTTCATCGCCGATAAATTCACCTACTTGCGGCAAAACGTTAAAGGCGACTTGCTTATGAAAGATTTTTTCATCGTCAACCAATGGCTCGTTCATAAAAATTTTGCGGGTTTGGGCAAACAGCTCGTCCATGGCTTCACGCCCGTAAATAGAGGCTGACATATAAGTGTTAATCACAAAACGTTTGATTTTATGTTTTTCAGCAACTTTTTGCAGCGGCAGCATAATTTGCGTAACTTGTGGCGAAGGAACGGCGATAATTCCCTTTTTAGCCTCGGCTATTTTATCATCATTCATACCTGCAATAACTAATGGAACGTCTGAGTCGGTAGAATGAGCCGTAGAGCAGTCTATAACCATAACTTTTTTGGTCGAAGCATGTGGAATATAGTGTTTTGCAACTTCTTCCGAGGTAGCGAATACGGCGATTTTAACCGATGAAAAGTCAAAATCATCCAAATTCCAAACATCCATGTCTACATCTTCGCCATATGAAACCTGCGTGCCGAGCGGACTGTTTGTGTCAACGGCAAAAATGCTGTCGGCAGGGGTACCGTTTTCTTCTAAAATGTTTAATATTTCACGACCTAAACTGTTATTTACACCAACAATGGCAATTTTATTCATGATGAGCCTCTTAAAAAAACTTTAAACTATGACGGCATCATAAAACAAAAATATTTACAAATAAATAAAATTTGTAACAATAAATACAAAAACAGCGTTCGTAAAAACGAACGCTGTTAAAAATTTGCAGAAGGTGAATTAGAACGCCATAGCTTCGGCAGCGGCATCTTCACACTCGCTGACGGCGGCAACTACTTCCGGACTGAGCGGAGAGAGATGCTGGCGTGGCTTGCGAGGCTCGACTGAAAGCGGACGATAACGCTTATAACCATTAACAGTGTCGCCGACGCCGTAGGTTACGCCTTGGACGCGGAAATTGCCGAGAACTTCTGTCTCAGAGGCAATTACCGACGAGTCGACAATCTTGACGGCACCGGTCTGAATGTCAACGATTGCGGCAAAGTTCGCGGAGTGCTTGATGAACGCATAGAACGGCACCAATGCATTCTTCTTGAACATTGCAACGCGCAGCACTACCTTGACAAGGCTAGGCTTTGCTTCGCAAGATGAAATATCCACAAGGTCTGGATTTTTCTTGTTAAACTCGCTGAAAGCATTGTCCGCTTTCATGTTTGCTACCAGACTGTTTAACTTCTTTGCACCAATAATACTCATAACTAAAATTTTAACAGGTTAATAATAAATTCAATATCCTATTATATAGCATGATATTTTGGCAAAATCAAGCATAATTTGTCAAAATTTTGTTATTTTTTACATTTGTTTGCTAAATCAAGCTGTTGCTTGTATTCTTCCGCCGAAATTCCGCCTATTCCCAGCAATGTATGAAAGACAGAGTCTTGCGAAATTGCTTCATTTTTAGCTGCATTTAGACAATGTTTGTCTATTTTTAACGAACTAAGGGTAGAATCGTCTGCCCACATAAAAAACGGAATGTGCTTTTGTTCTTTCGGAGCAATAACATATGGCGCCGAGTGTAGGTATACATTATATTCTCCCAGCGATTCGCCGTGGTCGGAAACATAAAATAACACGCTGTTATACTGCGGATAGTCATTTTGCAGCAAGGCTAGTATGTCCGCCAAATTCTGCGAGGTGTAAAGAATGGTGTTGTCATAAGTGTTAACAATTTCTTCTTTAGTGCACTCATTAAGTTTTTCGGTGTTGCAAACCGGCGTGAATATGCCAAATTCCTGCGGATAGCGTTTGTAATATGTCGGTCCGTGGCTTCCGGCTTGATGCATTACCAAAACGGTGTTTTGTTCCGGCTGTGCTAATTGTTTTTTCATTTCATCGGTCAATACAGAATCAAAGCAAGTGCCGGCGCCTGTTGCACATGGACTATATGTTTCAACGCGCGTGCAAACGCCTTTGCAGTCGCTGTTATTTTCCAGCCAAACCACGCGCCAGCCGTTTTTTGAAAAAATATCTAATACATTTTCAGTATAGTCCTGACTGCCGTTATTAAATTCAGTACGATTGTCTTTGGCAAACATACACGGTACGGAAACCGCCGTCGAAGTTCCGCAGGAAGCGGCATTTTCAAAGTTTATAATATTGCTGGAATACGGCTTGAGCGGAGCGTTGGTGTCCCGCGCATATCCATCCAGTGAAAAATTGGCGGCGCGTGCGGTTTCACCCACCACAAAAACAATCAGCAGCGGTTTGTCATTGTTCCAATATTTTGTAAAATGTGAATTTGTGCCGATAGATGTAAATTCGTGTTTTGTCCGCATATTATGTTTGATGGTAGAGCTTACAGCCCCAATATAATTCACCGGAATCAGCGAATATTTTACTGGTTTGTTATTGCGCACAAATTGCGCTACATCTTTGCTGTTGGGAACAATAATTGCCGCAAACAGTAGCAGGCATAAAACCAGCAGACCGCCGCGCTGTTTTATTTTGCTGGTTTCCGTAAAATTGAGCTGGCAGATAATAAATGCCGGTATTCCGCCTAAAGCCAAAATGTAAAAAAACAATGTAAAGTTCAGCAATTCTGCGGTTTCGTGCGGATTCGTCTGCAAAACGTTACGCAGCATTTCTTCATCAATTGCAATATGATAATTTTTTACAAAATAAAAAACGCCGCTGTTTAGTATTAAAAAGAAAACAGATAAAGGCTTAACCGTCCATTTCCAAAATAATATCAGCCCGCAAACGGTTAAAACCGCCAACAGCACAAAAAATGTGCCGACGGTAAACATCTCGCTTTGTCTTAAACTGTATATTTTTTCAAAGAAAATGCCGTTAAAAGCAAGCAAAGTGTACAGCATATAAAGAATGCTGTACACTTCAATATTAACAGAGAAGGAGCGGAATAATTGCGGTTTAGCCATAAAAGTTCGCCCTTTTTGTTATTAAGCAATCATGGCTTTAATTTTAGCAATTGCGTCGTTGATTTTTGCCGCATCCGAGCCACCGGCTTGAGCCATATCCGGACGACCTCCGCCGCCTTGACCGCCGACCACTGCAGAAGCTGCGCGCACTAAATCAACCGCATTGTATTTTGCTGTCAAATCTTTGCTGACACCGACAACTATAGAGGTTTTGTTATCTTTATCAGAGCACAAAACCACAATGCCGGAGCCCAAGTTTTGCATAATTTCATCAACAAAAGCTTTGAGCTCTTTCGGGTGAGCGCCGGAAACAAGCTTGCCGACAAATTTTACACCGTTAACGATTTCGGTTTCATCAGCCGAAGATTTTCCGCTGGCAAGACTCTTTTTAAGGTTAAAAATTTCTTGTTCTTGCTTTTTGCGTTCTTCCAGCAAGCTGTTGATGCGAGCTTCCAAATCATTCAGATTGGTTTTTAAGGCTGCGGCAACATGATGCAATTTATTTTCGGTTTCACGAACGTATGAGTCAGCCCCAACGCCGGTCAGACATTCCAAACGGCGTACGCCGGCTGCTACAGCCGATTCGCCGATAATGTGAAAATAGCCGATGTTGCCGGTAGAGCATACATGCGTGCCGCCGCAAAGTTCGCGGGAGAACGGAGCGTTTTCATCACCCATGGTCACAACGCGTACATCATCGCCGTATTTTTCATCAAACAAAGCCATGGCACCAAGTTTAACTGCCTCTTCTTTGTTCATAATAACGGTGGTTACCGGCAAGTCATTGCGGATTTGCTCGTTTACAATGTCTTCCACCTGACGCAGCTGATCAGCAGTAATTTGCTTTGGATGCGAAACGTCAAATCTCATTCTGTCGGCTTCCACCATTGAGCCTTTTTGCGCAACGTGGTCGCCCAAAACCATTTTCAACGCCTTGTGGGCAAGGTGGGTTACCGAGTGGTTGGCGCAAATACGCTTGCGGTTTTCTTCGTTAACTTCAAAGTTAGCGCAGTCGCCGACTTTTACCGAACCTTTTTCCAATTCGCAGACATGAACAAAAATTTTTTCCAATTTGCGTTTAGTGTCAACAACTTTAGCCGTAAAGTCTTTGGAAACAATCAAACCGGTATCGCCGACCTGACCGCCGCATTCGCCGTAAAACGGAGTTTGGTTGGCAACCAGTTCGAATTTGCCTGAAGTAACTTCATTAACTTCTTTATTATCTTGTACCAAAGCTACAATTTCACCGTCAGATTTTGTAACGTTATAACCCAAAAATTCAGTCGGGTTTACTTTATCTTCTACGGAATACCAAACTTTTTCTACTGCCGTATCGCCGGAACCAGCCCAGTTTTTGCGGGCTTCTTCTTTTTGGTGAGCCATGCAGGCGTCAAAACCCTCTGTATCCACTTCAATGTTTTTATTCTTTAGAGCGTCTTGTGTCAAATCCAACGGAAAACCGTAAGTATCATAAAGCTTGAATGCGGTTTCGCCGCTCAGTTTGTCGCCGCGTCCCAAATGAGAAACTTCTTCATCAAGCAGTTTCAAACCTTTATCCAAAGTGCGACCGAAACGCTCTTCTTCTATTTTAATAGTTTCGCTGATAAGATTTTCTCTGGTATAAAGTTCCGGATATGCGTCGCCCATTTCTTTTTGCAAAGTCGGCAGAAGCTTGTAAATCATCGGGTCTTTTATACCAAGCATATAAGCGTGGCGCATAGCACGGCGCATAATACGGCGCAGAACATAGCCGCGACCTTCATTAGACGGAAGCACGCCGTCGGCAATCAAAAAGCAGATAGAGCGCAAGTGGTCGGCAATCACATTGTGCGAAGCTTTTAACGGACCATTCGGATCTGTGTTTGCCATATCGGCAATAGCTTTGATAATGTGCTGGAACATATCGGTATCAAAGTTAGAGTGAACGCCTTGCAAAATAGCGGCAATGCGCTCCAAACCCATACCGGTATCAATACCAGGGCGCTTTAAGTTAATGCGCGAACCGTCTGCCAAATCTTCAAATTGGTCAAACACCAAGTTCCAAATTTCAATAAAACGGTCGCCGTCTTCTTCCGGAGTCCCCGGCAAACCGCCCCAAACTTCCGGACCGTGGTCGTAAAAGATTTCGGAACAAGGACCGCAAGGACCGGTGTCGCCCATTTGCCAAAAGTTATCTTTGGTGCTGATGCGGATAATTTTGTCATCAGGCAAACCGGAAACTTTTTTCCACAAATTATAGGCGTCTTCATCATTATAATAAATAGTAACAGCTAATTTATCTTTCGGTAGTCCAAAGTCTTTGGTCAGCAATTCCCAAGCAAACGGAATGGCGCCGTCTTTGAAGTAATCGCCAAAAGAAAAGTTGCCGAGCATTTCAAAAAATGTGTGGTGGCGTACATCATAGCCAACGCTGTCCAAATCATTATGTTTACCGCCAGCACGCACGCTTTTTTGCGCGGTGGTCGCTCGGGTATAATCGCGGGTTTCATTGCCGGCGAGCACATTTTTAAATTGCACCATACCGGAGTTTGTAAACATCAATGTCGGGTCATTATCCGGAACAAGGGATGATGACGGAACAACTTTATGACCGTTCTTGGCAAAATAGTCCAAAAAGGTTTTGCGGATTTGATTTACACTAGTCATTGTACGTCCCTAAAAAAGTTTTAAGTAAAATTCATTTTATCGGGGCTAAACTAGCGCAAACTTATAAGGTTGTCTAGCAGAATCTTCAGCGTTCTTCATAAAAATATATTAAAAAATGTAAGCATTGCCGTTCAAATCAAATATTCCCCAGTTTAAATAAGTGGCAAATAAAAGCCAAAATAAATAAGGAGCAAGTAAATATGCTGCGGTTTTTCGTATATGATAAAAAGCATCTATCATTAACACCGTAATAAAATCCAGCAGCACCAAAACAAAAAATCCGGCAAGAAACATTCCGCTGTAAAAGAAAACATAAGTCCAAATAATTTGCAAAAGCATATTCAGCCAAAAAATCTGCAGGGCGGATTTAATTTTAGGCTTGTCGGCGGTGTTAAGAATTAGCGTTGCGGCGCATATCAGCAATATATAAAGAATACTCCAAGCAACTGGAAAAACATTATTCGGCGGCGTCAGCATCGGCAGGTCGATTTTTTGATAAAAGGTATTTAGACCAAAATCATTCAAATAGCCGCATAATCCAGCGGTAACGCCTACAGAGATAAAGGCATATAAAAAATTGATATATTTGTTCTGAAACATCTGCATTCTCCTGTAATAGAGGTAATAGTGAAATCTAAAATTTCAAGTCCGGAAAACTTTTTCTTTTTTGTCACATTTTTTATTTGCATTTTGTCAAAAAAAGTGTATTATAAAGTATAACTTTTAAATAATATACGGAGTAACGAACATGGCTAAAGTAGAAGAAGGCACAAAAATTGACTTTTTAGGCGGCAACAATGAAGCCAGAATCGGCGGCAACAGCTTGTTGATTGAACATACCGAAGAAGGCGAGGGTGTAAAAAGAGTAATGATAGATTTAGGCGCTTTGTTTCCTCCGGAATGGACGGGCTTGGATTCTGTTATTCCTGATGTCCGCCCGTATTTAGACTATAAAGACCAGCCGGCAGAAAAACCGCTTGATGCTATGTTTATTTCACATTGCCATGAAGACCATATCGGCGGCTTGGTGCATTTAGCCCGCGCCGGCTATAAGTTTCCGGAAATCTACACCAGCTCGTACACAAAAGAACTTTTGAAAACCGCTTTCAAAGAAGGTCATGTTCCTGCCGAAAATCAGCCGGAAGTAAAAGCTGTCAGCGAAGGACAGACAATAGATGTAGCCGATAATGTTCATGTCAGCCCGTTTAATGTTTCTCACTCCACCGTCGGCGCTATGGGATTTCATGTTTTAACCACCATTCGCGGACGCACCAGCGCCGGTATCATCGACCCAGGAGATTACCGCATGGGCGAGTCTAAAGTAGGTCCCGGTTTTGAAGAAGACAAGTTTATAGAATTTTTGAAAGACAAGCCGGTTACGCACGTTTTGCTGGATTCTACATCAAGCGACGGCACCGATGAATATTTGGTTGATTTTGACCATGCTGTTGCCAATACTTTGGAACAGGTTAGCAAACACCCTGAAAAACAGGTAATTTCCGCTGTTATTTCCCGTAGTATTCAAAATTTGGCGATTGATTTGGAAGCAGCTAAACAGTCTGGTCGCACAGTATTTATTGACGGTTATTGGGCAAAGCTGGCGTTTATGGCTATGCAGCGCAGCGGTATCCGTGATTATGATGATGTTGTATATAAAAGCGAGGATTTGAAAAACGCCAATGCTAAAGCCTATTTAGCCAAATATAGCCGCGGCGAACGCTATATTATTCCAAGCGGCGCTTTTGCTGAATCTAAAAAAGGTATGAAATCCGGTTTGTATAAAATGTCTGAACAGCAAAAAGTTACTTTGGATAAAGACGGCAAAGTAAAAGGCAACAGCAAAGGCGAGGCAGGACATCCGGACTTTACGGTTGATAAAATGACTTTGATTTTAGCCCGTCAACGCTGCATTGAGGCTATTAACGGCAAGCAGGTGCGCGCTATGTATAACCGTTTGGCGGCTTTGGGCGCAACTATCATAGAGAATCGTTCCGGCAATAACACCGGCAAATTTGAAACTGCTTTGATGCAGCGCACCGGCCATGCAGTCCGTTCGGAAACGAAAAAATTTATTGAACTGATTGTCAATAACCGCAAAAACAGCAGTAAACTGGTGTTTATTCCTATTCACGGCGACGTTCATCAACTGGCAAACACAGCGAAAGTTGTGCGCGAAGCCGGCGGCGAGCCGTCTATTTGCCATAATGCCGATGAAATTAAAGTATGGGCAGGCGGTACTAAAAAATTGGATCAAAAACCATTTGATGATCAGCGCTGGATAGCTGTTCAAGGCGAAACCTTAACTGGATATGCCGGCGGCGCCAGCCAATACACTTATACTTTGGTAAATAAAGATTTTACCAAAGTGGCAGATTTAATGGTTGTCCGTGATGAAAATACTCCGGCTATTTCCCGTAACTATGCCTCTAAAGCGCTGCAGCAAGCCCGCGAAGACGAAGATAACTACTATGTTCCGTCACGCAAAGAGGTAAATGCCAAAAAAGAAAAGCTTTCCCGCAAGAAAAAGAAAGAGCTTGTGCGTAAAGCAGCCATAGCAGCCGGGCTTATTGATGAAAAAGGCTTGCCGATTGGTTTGAAAAAAGGCCGCGGCAGCAGATAGCTGTTTTTATATAACGTGTTATTATCTCTCTTAACTCTTGTCTTTTATTGCAGAATGTTATATGTGTAAAACAAAAGAGTTAAGGGAGATTTTTTATTATGGTTCGCACAAATAAAAACGGTATCAAAATTTACGGTGAAGAAGATTTTGCCGGTATGCGCAAAGCCGGAAAAGTAGCCGCCGAATGTTTGGATTATATTGCAGATTATGTTCAGGTTGGAGTTTCTACCGGCGAGCTTGATGATTTATGCAATGAATTTATGAAAAGCAAGGGTGCGGTTTCGGCTTGTATCGGCTATCACGGCTATCCGAAAGCTACCTGCATTTCCATCAATCAGGTTATCTGCCACGGTATTCCGGATTATGAACGCAAATTGGCTGACGGCGATATCTTAAATATTGATGTGACAGCGATTGTTGACGGTTATTTCGGCGATACCAGCCGTATGTATTTTGCCGGCAAGCCGAAAGTTAAAGGCAAACGCTTGTGCGATGTGACATACGAATGCATGATGCGCGGTATTGATGTGGTTAAACCCGGAGCGCATTTCGGCGATATCGGCGCGGTTATTGAAGAATATGCGCATAAATACGGCTATTCGGTGGTAGATATGTTTTGCGGCCACGGCGTCGGTAAAGTTTTCCACGATGAACCGAATGTTATGCATTGCGGCGTAAAAGGCACCGGCCCGATTATGGAAGAAGGTATGATTTTCACCATTGAACCAATGATTAACATGGGCAAAAAAGACGGTGTTATCCTTTCTAACGGCTGGACGGCTGTGACCTGTGATCATGCTTGGTCGGCGCAGTTTGAGCATTCTATGGGCGTAACTAAAGACGGCGTTGAAGTATTTACCTATTCGCCGAAAGGTATGGATAAACCACCTTATAAATAAGGACGTTAAATGACGGACGAAAAACAAGATAAGCCATTATATTTGGGACACAGAGAGCGTTTGCGCGCCAGATTTTTGGCTGATGACGGCGCGAGTATGCCGGATTATGAAGTTTTGGAACTGCTGTTGACAATGTCTATTCCAAGACGAGATGTTAAGCCGCTTGCTAAAAAATTGATTGCTCAATATGGCGATATAGGCGGTGTTTTGCATGCTCCGGCGCATGAATTGATAGATGTTTGCGGATTAAGCGTGAATACATGGGCGCTGCTGAAAGTTGTGGCGACTTGTGCGCTGCGTTCATCAAGCGCTTGTTTTTCGGATAGTAATCAGCCAATTATTGCTTATTGGGATCAATTTGAGGATTATTGCCGTCAGCTTATGGCTTATAACGAGGTGGAAGAGTTTAGAGTGTTTTTCTTTGACGATGCGCTGCATTATAAAGGAAACAGGCTGATGAACACCGGAACGGTCAATAAAACTATGGCGCATCCGCGGGAGATTATTAAAGCTGCATTGGATAATAAAGCTGTGATAATTGTGCTGGCTCATAATCACCCGTCCGGCGAATGCAAGCCATCGGCGGCGGATAAGCAGCTGACGCAGGAAATCAGTATGGTTGCTGAGGCAATGGATATTGAAGTTTACGACCATTTGATTGTAACCAGAAACGAAATTTTCAGTTTCCGCAATTCCGGTTTGATTTTACCGAAAATGCGAAAAAAATAAAAAAGTGCTTGCAATGTCAAAAAATATGTTGTATTAACTTAAATCGGTCAACGGGGCATAGCTCAGCCTGGTAGAGCGCTTGGTTTGGGACCAAGATGTCGCGTGTTCGAATCTCGTTGCCCCGACCACATAAGACGATGACCTCTAGAGAGGATGTTCTCTAGAGGTTTTCTTATTGAAAATAAAGGATTTTTTCCATCTAAAAATAAGTTCGAATAGAGTAAATTTAAAATCTTGCGTTTTTCATCAGAATTCGAACTTTCATAAATGTCAGGTATCTTAGAAATGAGGATTAGCAAGTCTTTCAAGCCAATTATGCTCTGGCGAGCAACGAGGCTGTATTCTTGCAATTCCTTAGTAGCTTCTGATATGTTATATTGTATTTCATTATTTTTTTTATCATACTGTTCCTGTGTAATACTATCATCCAAAAGCTTATCCAGTAGAACTTCTAGCATCTTGTCGTATTTTTGTATACGCAGTTTTATGCTTCTCTCGCGGTCTTTTTCAATTTTATGCTCGGCTTCCAATTCTTGGTTAATTTTATTCAGAGTTTTTTCTAGCCATTCTTTAGGTACTTTTTTAAGCCTACATAGGTCATCTTTAATTTTAGCGTCAACTATATTCTCGTTAATGCGAGTGCCTTTACAATGAGGACAAAACAGATATTTGTGCACCCGTCCGTTAGGCTTAATCTTAACATCTGGAGTAATTAAACTTCCGCAATTTTTGCAATGGATAAGTCCGCGGTAAGTGTCTTCTATTTTCCGCTTTTTATGGACGGCTTTACGGCTTAAAATTTCTTGGCAGCGTTGGAAAGTGGCTTTGCTGATAAGATGTTCATAGTTATGCTTGTATAGCTTGCCGTACATTCTCATTTCGCCGTAGTAGAAAGGATTGCTTAGCATACTTCTGATGGTTTGCTTATGAGCGATAGTTCCCCTGACAGTTTTTAATTTCAATTTATTGGCTAAGCGTGTTATGTCGGCAAGTGAGTAAATACCGGTTGAAAATTCACTGAAAATTTTACGGACAATCGGTCCCATTATCGGGTCTTCAATAATTGTGGTTTTATGCTGGCTTTCTCTATAATTTAGGTAGCCAACCGGAGCAAGGTGAGGATACTCACCCTTGCTCGGCATTTCACGCATACTCCTTTTAACATTTTCAGAAAGGGCGTGAACATAGCTTTCCGACATCATAATGCCAAATTGGTAACCCAACAATTCTTGTCCGTTAGACTCTTTGGTTATTTTTTTATTGTCAGAAATAAAATGTAGTTCTAGGTTGTTTTCCTGCACGAGTTTTATAAAGGTAGGGTATTCAGTAAAACTTCGCTGCAGTCTGTCAATTTTATCACAGACAAGAGCCAGAGGTCTTTTTTGCTTTACGATGAAATCCACCATTTTTTTGTGTTCAACTCGTTTTCCTCTAGTGGAGCTTTCAATTATTTTGAAAGTCTTTATAATGGTCATTCCGTGGTTGGCGCAGTAT
>CAVEOB010000021.1:684-25022 GCA_963617265.1 Mediterraneibacter gnavus | reverse complement strand
GAATTGGTTTTTACGGAGCGTTTGAATAAATGTATAAAGGCGTTTCCGGATATAACTAAACCGACATTAAAGATCAGAAAACTAAATAAACGCTGGGGCAGCTACCTGAAAAAACATGAAATAGTTTTGAATCCGGAACTGGTTAAGGCTGGTAAAACGGCGATAGATTATGTTATTTATCACGAACTTTGCCATATTTATTATGATCGGCATACAGCAGATTTTTATAATTTATTATCTATCAAAATGCCGGATTGGCAAAAGGTCAAAGAAAAAATGGAACTAAAACTACTGTGCTGCTGAGATAAAATGATCAAAGTTTTGTTTATATGTTTGGAGAATATATAGCGCTTGCCAATCGCTATATTTGTGTTGATGCAATGGCTTAAAAAGTGGTCGTTTTTCCCGTTTGTTCTGTATCGCGTGGCATTGGGCACAGCATTGCTCTTGGACGCTTACGGAATTTATGATATCAAAACGCTGTTCAACTAGTCGGCTGTCACTTATTAACCGGATATTTTCTTTAGCGCCAAAGTAAAATTTGCTTCGGTGGTGTTTTTGATATCTTCCAGCGAGGAATAAGGGCTGATTTCACGCAATAGCAAGCCTTGTGGAGTTACTTCAAACACGCCTTTTTCCGTGATGATAAGATTTACTTTATGCGCTGCGGTCAGGGGCAGGGTGCATTTTTTAAAGATTTTCGGCATACCTTTAGAAGTATGTTCCATAGCGATAATCAGCTTTTTAGTGCCGACAACCAAGTCCATGGCGCCGCCCATTCCAGGGGTGAATTTGCCAGGAATGCACCAGTTGGCGAGGTTGCCTTCTTGGTCTACTTGCAAAGCGCCTAAAACCGTAATGTCTATGTGTCCGCCGCGCATCAGCCCAAAAGAAGTCAGGCTGTCAATAAAACAGCCTCCTGGGTTGATGGTGACGCCCACGCCGCCGGCGTTGGTGATGCGCTCGTCTTTAACCGATTCATGCGGATAAGTGCCGACGCCCAGCACGCCGTTTTCGGACTGCACAATCACTTCAACATCGTCCGGCAAATAGGTTACGGCTTTTGTCGGCAGTCCAATACCCAAAGTAATCACATCATTGTTATGAAATTCCTGCGCCACGCGTTTGGCAATTACTTCCTGCATTTCATCTTTTGTCAATGTCATTTTACATTTTCCTTTGCCACAATATAGTCCACCATAATCCCTGGAACAATCACATTGTTAGGGTCAAGCGGCTCGTTATGCAGATAGTCAACTTCGGCAATCACAATATCGGCGGCGCTTGCCATCACCACATTAAAATTGCGGGTTGAGCCAAAATAGGAAAGGTTGCCGAATTTGTCGGCGTTGGTGGCATAAATCAAAGCGATGTTGGCGCGCAGCGGCTTTTCTAAAATATAATCTTTGCCGTCAACGTTGATAATTTGTTTTCCTTTTGCCACATCGGTGCCGATTCCGGTAGGGGTCAGAACTCCTCCCAGTCCAGCTCCGGCGGCGCGTATACGTTCAGCCAGCGAGCCTTGCGGAGCCAACTCCACTTCCATGGTTCCGGCATTCATTTGCGCTACGGTTTCGGGATTGGTGCCAATATGCGAAACAATCGCTTTTTTTATTTTATGCGCCGAAACCAGTTTTCCGCGGTCGGAATCCGGCATAGAAGTATCATTGCCGATTAAAGTTAAATCACAAACCGGAGTTTTCAGCAGCTCATCAATAACCGCGGTCGGGGAACCGCATTTTAAAAATCCGCCAATCATAACGCTTTGATTGTTTTTGAAAAACTGCGCAGCTTCCGGCGCTGAGATAAATTTTACCATTTGTTCTCCTTAAAAAAACTTAACCAAGCAATAGCCGAAAAAGCATAAAAAGTCAATAATCGGGGAGGGCGGCGTGGATAAAAATACAGCCTGTCTGAAAAAATCAGGCAGGCTGCAGTTAATAAGACAAAGCAGATTTAGTGTTTAGTTTCCGGTTTCAGTTCCAAACCGTTAGCGCCGGCAGTAATCGAAACCGTCGAGTTATCCGGCACTGCACCGTCAAGCAGCAAAACCGAGAGCGGATTTTCCACTTCCTGCACAATAAGGCGTTTCAGCGGACGGGCGCCGAACTCTTCATTGTAGCCGTTGTCAGCCAGCCAATCTTTGGCTTTGTTGTCCAGCTGCAAATTGATGTGGCGGTCATCCAAGCGTTTTTGCAGACGTTTGATTTGAATATCCACAATTTGCCGAATATCCTTTTTGCGCAATGGGTTAAAGGTTATAATTTCATCAAGACGGTTCAAAAATTCCGGCTTAAAGAAACTCTTTAACTTAGTCATTAAATCACCTTCGCCTCCGGTAACCAAATTAGAAGTCAAAATAATGAACGTGTTTTTAAAGTCCACCGTGCGACCTTTGCCATCAGTCAAATGACCTTCGTCCAGCACTTGCAGCAACAGGTTAAACACATCCGGATGCGCTTTTTCCACCTCATCGAACAAAATCACCTGATATGGACGGCGGCGGACGGCTTCGGTTAAAACACCGCCTTCGTCATAGCCGACATATCCCGGAGGCGCACCGATTAAACGGGCGACCGAATGCTTTTCCATATATTCGGACATATCTATACGTACATAGGCGGCTTCTTCATCAAACAAAAACTCTGCCAAAGCTTTTGCCAGTTCGGTTTTACCTACGCCGGTCGGACCAAGGAATAAAAACGAACCAATCGGACGATTCGGATCCTTTAAGCCGGAACGAGAACGGCGCACCGCGTTGGCGACGGCTTTCAAAGCTTTGTCCTGACCAACCACGCGCAGAGCCAAATTCTTTTCCAAATTCAGCAGTTTTTCACGCTCGCTGCCAACCAGTTTATCAACCGGAATACCAGTCCATTTAGAAACCACCGAAGCAATCATATCCGGCGTAACGGTTTCCACTGTCTGCTGAGTTTGGTTATAGGCGCTCAGCTCTTTCAGTTTGCGTTCCAGCTCCGGAATTTCCTTATATTGCAGCTCTCCGGCTTTTTCATATAAACCAGCCCGCAGAGCTTTGTCAGCCTCAATACGGGCTTGATCCAAACGTTCGCGCAGACGGTTTGCTTCCATGCTGGAGCTTTTGCGGGCTTTCCAAGCTTCAGATTTTTCTGCCGACTCTTTTTCCAAAACAGCGATTTCCTGTTCCAGTTTAGCCAAACGCTCTTTTGAATTGTCGTCTGTTTCCTTTTTTAGGGCTTCACGCTCAATTTTATATTGAATCAGCTTACGGTCAATCTCATCAAGTTCTTCTGGTTTTGAATCTAAAGCCATTTTGAGCTTGCTGGCGGCTTCATCAACCAAATCTATGGCTTTATCCGGCAAAAACCGGTCGGTAATATAGCGGTCGGACATGGTTGCAGCTGCCACCAAAGCCGCGTCGGAAATACGTACGCCGTGATGAAGTTCATATTTTTCTTTGATGCCGCGCAGAATAGAAATAGTTTCTTCAACATGCGTTTCACCCACATACACCGGTTGAAAACGACGGGCAAAAGCGGCGTCTTTTTCAATGTATTTCTGATATTCTTTCAGCGTGGTAGCACCGATGCAATGCAGTTCGCCGCGTGCCAAAGCCGGTTTAAGCAGGTTGGAAGCGTCCATAGAGCCTTCGCTGGCGCCGGCGCCGACAACGGTGTGCATTTCATCAATAAACAAAATGACTTGCCCTTCGGCGGCAGAAACTTCTTTCAACACAGCTTTCAAGCGCTCTTCAAACTCGCCACGGAATTTAGCGCCGGCAATCAGTGCGCCCATATCCAGCGACATCAGGCGTTTATGCGCTAAGCTGTCCGGCACGTCGCCGTTGATGATACGCTGCGCTAAACCCTCAACAATAGCGGTTTTACCCACACCAGGTTCACCAATCAAAATCGGGTTGTTCTTGGTACGGCGCGACAATACCTGAATGGTACGGCGGATTTCTTCATCACGCCCGATTACTGGATCAAGCTTGCCTTGTGCCGCTAATTGTGTAAAGTCGATAGCGTATTTTTTCAAAGCATCAAAACTGTCTTCAGCAGAGGCGGAATCTGCAGTGCGTCCTTGACGCATATTGTTGATGGCTTCGTTGAGCTTATGCACATCAACGCCGTAATTTTTCTGCATCAAAAGTGCCTGCAGCAAACGCTCTACAGTCACGTAGCTGTCCTTTGCTTTTTCGGCGATTTGCTCTGCCGTATCCAGCATTTTCAAAAAGTCTTTAGAGCAGGAAACCTCAACATTCTGCCCTTCGACCTGCGGCAATTTGTTGAGTTCTTCTGCCACTTCTTCGCGCAGTAAATCCGGATTAGCACCGGCTTGGCTCAGCAAATTAGAGGCAACGCCGTTTTTATCGTCCAGCATAACTTTCAGCAAGTGAGCCGGAGTGATAAATTGGTTGTTGTTGCGCAAAGCCAAGCTTTGGGCGCTTTGCAAGAACCCTTGGCTGCGGTCTGTAAGTTTTTCCATATTCATATTTCTTCACACTCCTTTATCTATAAAAAAATATAGGAAGTGTAAAAGGCAAATGCAAATATCTTGCAAAAATTTTTATCTGCCTTGGCGGTCGCCTAAATTTTTTGTGCCGCCGTGACCGCCGCGCCCTTGGTAATTCGGACGTCCGTTAAACTGATTTTTTTGTTTTCTCGGCTGTGGCTTTTCATTATCAGGCAAAGATTTTGTTCCCTCTAAAGCAAACATTTCCTTACGCTTAGCAAAATCAGCTTTTTTGCTTTCAATATGCTGGCGTGCCTTTTGAATATTATTTTGCGGCTCTAGTTTAGCGGCTTTTTCAGCTTGCGACGGAGCAGGTGTTTCATTCTTTGCCTGTTCAGCAGTCACTTTAGCTGCATTGTTTTCTTCAAGTTTATTTTCTGTTTCAAGAGGCTGTTGGTTTTCTTTTTCTTGAACCGGAAGCTTCATTAAATATTCCGGATCATAAATGGTTTCGCGGTGCAAACCCATTAACCCTTCAATGCCTTCTTTTACGCGAATGGCAATATAAAACTTTTTTTGGCTTTCTGTATCTTGAAAAATTGTGCGGTAAGAAGTGGTGCTGTCTTCTCTATCCATCATTTGCCCGTTGCCTTTAACGTTGTTTTCGGTAGAATGAAGCAAATCATGAGTTTTTTTATCCATTAGAACAATATTGCTAGGCTCGTTCATTTGCCACCATTTTTTGCCGGTCACTCTGCAAAAAGTATCTGGATCGTTAATGGCAAAATAATGATGTGCGTTGTATGAAACCTTGCATCTGTCCTCATACATGCCGCTGATAACATTGGTAACAGTCGGTGTTATCTCAGGAGCATCAAGAACTTTTTTCAAATCGTCTATATTATAGTCTTCATTATTTTTCTTGCCTTCGCGCATTACGGCAACGGTTTTTCCAATATCTTCTTTGCTGACATTCTGTGCAGCCAAGACATTTTCAACGTATTTTATATCGACTTTATCGTTGCTTTTTCCATCTTGCATCAACATCAAAGCTTTATTTCGCTCTTCTTCGCTGGCGCCTCTTAAAGTGAAGATGGTTTTTAAATCTTTGCCGTGTTTCTTATGATAGTTTCGCAAATATTTAGCTCGTTTTCCGCCACGGGAGCCGGTTTTTACTCCGTCTATTACATTATTATTTTCTATCCATTTTTTTACCTTGGCAGAATCTGCCTGACGGCTTTCATTGATTAAAAAAGCAATATCTGCATAGGTTAAATCTTCAACTTTTTCCGGCGGAAAACCGCGGTTAACCAAGGCTCTTTTCAGATCTCCTTTGAAAGAGGAAAATTCAGGGACTTCTTCACAAAGCTGCCATATTTCATTTTTCTCTAATTCATACTGTTTTTCATTGTAATTGCTTGGAGCAGGGTGGTTCAACACATATTGTAAAGTTTTTGAGCAGGAATATGGACTTTGCCGGTCAATGTAACCGTTCCAAACTGAGCGCAGAATGCTGGTTTTGGCTTGTCTTACAGCCTCTTCCTGCGTCGTTTCTTCTTTGACTGGTACTACTTCTGCCTGCATACCGAGCGGAGCCAATTTTTTCGCTAAATCCATCACGGCGCGTTGATGGTCAACTTTTACCGGACACTGACTGTCATCTTTAATCAAAAAGCCAATGGTTTCTTTTACATCGTCAATAATTTCTTGGTCGCTTTTTTCGCCCATCACTACTTTTTTGCCAGCCATTTTATCGTCGACTTTGCTAGTAAAATCAGCCATATGCTGCATTGTTTTGGCTTGAAAATTCGGCGATATCTCTTTTACAGCAGCTACAAAAACTTGGGCATGGTTTGTAATATCAGATAGTCTTTTCTTCAAATCTTCGTCAAATTGAACAAGGTGTGCGTTGCCTTTTAGCTGAACTTTTAAGATGTTATTATCAAATTTAGCGGCTGTTTCCGGATATTCTTGTGCCAAAATTTGCGGATAGACGGCTTCAATCCGCTCTTTGAGCAGTTTAATAATTCCTTTTTCATAAATTGCTTTTTGTTTGTTTGGGTCTTTGTCTGATATTTTAATTTTGTTATCTAAAGAGTTCAGGCTGCGATAGATGCTTGACAGTGCAAAAGAATAAGAAACTTCTCGATTGACTTTTTTTAAGTATTCCGCATCCAAGCCGGGAGCATAAATAGCAGCATCGCTTGCTGTTCCCACATAGTTTTCTCTAGCTTTTTGAGCTATTTCCATATCCTTGACTTTAAATGCGAAACCTGAGCTGACAACTCCGTCATTCAGGGTAAAATCTACAACCACATTTCTTAATTTTAATGACATCGCATACCTCTATACTTATATTTTTTTCTTTAATTTTAGCAAATAAAAGCAAATTTGTCTATAATATTTTTGTCAAATCTAAAGAATTATAACAAAAAAGACCTTAAATTTTATTTAAGGTCTTAAATTCAGCAGCTAAATAGCTTTTATTCTGCAGCACAAGCGCAAGCTTCATCAGCAATCATATGTGAAATAGCTTTTTCTTCACAAAAGCACTTGCGGGAATAGTATTCAGACTTTTTGCCGCGGTTAAATTCAGAAACCGGACGGTGATAGCCCATAACGCGGGTCCAAATTTCGCAAGGTTGTCTTTCAGCATCGCTCAAAGTAATATCTTCAATCTTGATAACAGCCATTTTTATTCTCCTTTATTATCTTGTTTATAACTTATTTGTACTACATATAGTGTTAATAAAAAGTAAATAGACTAGATATAGTATTTTTATCTTATGCACACCTTTTTATTTTTCCTACAAGATTCATAAGGTTAGGCAAACGTAAAATTTTTTATTTAAATCAATTTTTTTCAATATCAAAATTTGCTTTAAAATATAGAGTTTGTGGTATGATTTTGGTTAATGTTCTGATTTTGCTGGTATTTCTATTCTAAATTACTAATTCTCAGGTCGTAAATACGAGTCCTTTTTGAGCATTTTTAGATTCGGTATAACAGAAACACCTTTTAAGCTTACGGCTTAAAAGGTGCTGCTTGTTGTCAAGTTTTAACTTTTTTATTTTTCTTTGATTTTGAAATAGTCTATAATCATCTGATAATACTCAGCATTTTGCGGCTCGCTTTCTTTAAGCACGGCTGCTTTTTCTTCGGTGATAGCCGATTCTGCAATCAGGTGCAGGGTAGAGATTTTGCAGACGTTATTTGCCGCATCAACCACGCCGCCGTCAATAAAATATATGGCAGAAACTTTGTTTTCAGTATCCAAAATTTGCAATATACCTTTATTTAACAGCAAAGAAGTCGGCGCCCGCTCGTCAATCAAAGTCAAATTGGTTTTGCCGTATGGCAGTACCACGCGGTAAACTTTTTTGTTGAGCGCCGTTCTTTCCGGCGTGAATATTTTTAAGCTAATATCAGCCATTAGTTAGACTCTTTCATTTTTTCTGCTTTAGCCACAGCGTCTTCAATGGTTCCTACCATATAAAAGGCTGCTTCCGGCAGGTCGTCATATTCACCGTCCAAAATACCTTTAAAGCCTTTAATGGTGTCTTCCATTTGTACAAACACGCCTTTCAAGCCAGTAAATACTTCTGCCACATGGAACGGCTGCGACAAGAAACGCTGAATTTTACGAGCGCGTGAAACCACGATTCTGTCTTCTTCCGAAAGTTCGTCCATACCCAAAATGGCGATAATATCTTGCAGAGAGTTATATTTTTGCAAAATTTCCTGCACGCGGCGGGCAACATTATAGTGCTCTTCGCCAACAATATCAGGACTCAAAGCGCGGCTGGTTGAGTCGAGCGGGTCAACAGCAGGGAAAATAGCCTGTTCAGAAATTTTACGCGATAGCACAGTTGTTGCGTCCAAGTGCGCAAAAGTTGTTGCTGGAGCAGGGTCGGTCAAGTCATCGGCTGGTACATAAACTGCTTGCACAGAAGTAATAGAACCGTCTTTAGTCGAGGTAATGCGTTCCTGCATGGCACCCATATCTGTACCCAAAGTCGGCTGATAGCCTACAGCGGACGGAATACGTCCCAGCAATGCCGAAACCTCTGAACCTGCTTGCGTAAAGCGGAAGATATTATCAATAAACAGCAACACGTCTTGGTGTTCTTGGTCGCGGAAATATTCAGCCTGTGTCAAACCGGTCAAAGCTACGCGGGCTCGGGCTCCAGGAGGTTCGTTCATTTGTCCGTAAACCAGCACGGTTTTAGATTTGTCGCCTTTAAGGTCGATAACGCCGGATTCTGTCATTTCATTGTACAAGTCGTTGCCTTCGCGGGTACGTTCGCCCACACCGGTAAATACGGAGTAGCCGCCGTGACCTTTGGCAATGTTGTTAATCAATTCCATAATCAGCACAGTTTTGCCCACGCCGGCGCCGCCGAACAAACCAATTTTACCGCCTTTGCTGTATGGTTCCAGCAAGTCGATAACTTTAATACCGGTAACCAAAATTTCTTCTTTGGTAGATTGGTCGGTAAAAGACGGAGCTTCACGGTGAATAGGCTTATAGTTTTTGCTGGCAATCGGACCGCGTTCATCAACCGGTTCGCCGATTACGTTAATAATGCGTCCCAGCAATTCCGGACCAACCGGAACTTTAATTGGTTCACCGGTGTTCACAACTTCCAAGCCGCGAACCAAACCATCGGTGGTATCCAAAGCGATACATCTTACCACACATTCGCCCAGGTGCTGTTCTACTTCCAACACCAAGCGCTTTCCGTGGTTGTCGCATTCCAGCGCCGTATAAATATCCGGCAAATCGGCTTCATTATCAAATTTTACATCGACAACCGCGCCCAAAACCTGATAAATATGTCCGGCTTTGAGTGATTTATTTGCGGTTTTTTCTTCTTTAGTCATTCATATCTCCTTGTTTTAAACGGCATCTGCGCCGGCGATAATTTCAATCAGTTCAGTAGTAATTGCCGATTGGCGCAGGCTGTTATATTTTAAAGTCAAGTCGCTAATCATTTGTTTTGCATTGCGGGTGGCATTATCCATAGAGGTCATGCGCGCTCCGTGTTCTGATGCTGCCGAATTGACCAACGCCTGAAAAACTGTGTCTTCAAAAATAATTGGTACGATTTGTTCCAAAATTGTCGATTTATCAGGCATATAATCATAAAACGCATCGCCGGAACGATTGATGTTTTCAACATTTTCGTTGTTGTGTTTCAGCTGCAGCGGGCAAACTTGTTCTGCTTCAAAGGTTCGGCTGATAGCCGATTCAAAGTGCGCGTGTATCAATTCGCACACATCAAAATCATGGTTTTGAAAACGCTTCAGAATATATTTTGCCAAGCGGGTTGCCGCTTCCGAATAAGAAGCGTCTTTGCTCAAGTTGTTGGATAATGTCATATCCAAATCGCTGAAGGTGCGTTTCAAAACATCATGTGCTTTTTTACCAATGCAGACAACTTTAATATCTTTCTTTTGACGGCGCAGTTCTTTGATGCGTTCAATGGCTTTTTTAGCTACATTGCTGTTATAAGCCCCGCATAGCCCGCGGTCAGAAGAAAAAATATAAAGCTCGTACTTTTGCTCATTTTTATTTTGCTGCAACAGGGCCGGACGTGGGTAGTTTACGCCGTTTTCTACCTCTTTTGTTTCAATTTCGGTTAAAACACGCAAAGCAGAACGCCGTAAATTTTCGGCGTAATCCTGATTCTTGTCAACCAGAATTTGAACACGGCGCAGGCGCGAAGCAGCCACCATCTTCATCGCAGAAGTAATTTTCTGGGTGGATTTGATGGCTTCAATGCGTGTCCGTAATTCTTTTAAGCCTGCCATTTACGCCGCCTTTTCTTGTTTAGCTAAAAAATCTGTGGCAAATTGTTCATAAAATTCGCCCAATTTTGTTTCCAATTCCGGAGAAATAATCTTCTTCTCACGGATTTCCGCTAAATATTCCGGATGGCTGGCGCGCAGCTCTTTTAGGCTTTCTTGCTCAAAAGTCTTGATGTCTGCCACTTCAATTTTGCTCAAATATCCTCTAACGCCGGAGAAAATAGAAGCAACTTCTTCTTCCGTAGCCATTGGCTCGTGAACCGGCTGTTTCAGCAATTCAGTCAATTTAGAACCTTTATCCAGCAAACGGCGGGTCGATTTATCCAAATCGGCAGAAAATTGCGCAAACGCTGCCATTTCACGATATTGCGCCAAGTCCAGCTTCATGGTGCCAGCAACTTGTTTCATTGCTTTGATTTGTGCAGCCGAACCCACGCGGGAAACCGAAATACCAACGTTTACAGCAGGTCGAATACCTTGATAGAACAAACTTGTTTCCAAAAAGATTTGACCGTCGGTAATAGAAATTACGTTTGTCGGAATATAGGCGGAAACATCGCCAGCTTGGGTTTCAATAACTGGCATAGCCGTTAAAGAACCGGAACCGTATTTTTCGCTCATCTTTGCTGCGCGTTCCAGCAAACGAGAGTGTAGATAGAACACGTCGCCAGGGTAAGCCTCACGTCCAGGCGGACGTCTAATCAACAGCGACATTTGTCGATAAGCCGTGGCTTGTTTAGATAGGTCGTCATAAAAGATAACCGCATGCATGCCGTTGTCGCGGAAATATTCGCCCATAGCTGTTCCGGCATAAGGGGCGATAAACTGCAGCGGAGCCGCTTCAGAAGCAGTGGCTGCAACCACAATGGTATAATCCATAGCGCCGTAGTCGCGCAGAGTTTTAACCACCTGAGCAACCGAAGAACGTTTTTGACCAACGGCAACATAAATGCAAAACAGTTTCTCACTGTCATTTTTAGCCATATCGTTAGTGCGTTTTTGATTGATGATGGTATCGACAATAATAGACGTTTTACCAGTTTGACGGTCACCGATAATCAGCTCGCGTTGTCCGCGTCCGATAGGAATAAGCGAGTCAATGGCTTTTAAGCCGGTTTGTACAGGTTCATGCACGCTTTTTCTCGGAATAATACCAGGAGCCTTAACTTCAGCATTGCTGTATTGTTCAGCTTTTATGCTTCCCATACCGTCAATCGGGTTGCCCAAAGCGTCAACCACGCGACCCAGCAAAGCTTTGCCCACCGGAACGCTCACGATTTTATCAGTTCTTTTTACGGTGTCGCCTTCTTTAATTCCCTCATCGGAGCCAAACAGCACCACGCTGACGCTGTCTTCTTCCAAGTTCAAAGCCATACCTTTTACGCCGTTAGAAAATTCAACCATTTCATTCAGCTGAACTTTATCCAATCCGTATACGTGGGCAATACCGTCCCCCACCGAAAGGACGCGACCCACTTCCGACATATCTGTCGATAAGTCAAAGTCGGCGATTTTTTCTTTTAATATTGAAGATATTTCGCTTGCCTGTACAGACATTTATTTTGTCCCTTTCATCAGTTGTTCTAAACTGTCTAATTGATGCTTAACCGAACTGTCAATCAGCACTGTTCCGCATTTTATCACTAAACCGCCCAAAATCTGCGGATTTAAATGATAATTTATAATTACGTTTTTGTTGAAAAGATTTGTCAGCTTTTGTTTTAGTAGTTTATCTTGTTCTTTGGAAAGTTCAACCACTGTTTCAACATCAGCTTCAATAATGTTTTGTTTTTTATTATATATTTCCTTGAATTGGTCTAAAATCAACCCCAGTTCATTAACTTTGCGGTTTTCCATCAAAATTTTGAGCAGATTGGTCAAAGGCGAGCCCAATTTAAGCTTTTTCGCAATAGCCAAAACAATTTGCTCTTTTGCTTCTGTTGCCCAAATCGGATTATTCAGCATAGCAAAATCAGCGGATTCGGCGGCTAAAACTTTTTGCAGTTCAGCGGCGTCAGAATGTGTTTGCTCTAGTTTTTTGCATAGTTCAGCCCCCTCATAAAGCGAGGTGGCATATAAAATAGCGTTTTTTAGCTTAGACCCTTTGTTCACTTTTCAAACTCTTTTCAAACTTACTAATTCCTTATATACATATAAAATTGTCTTTTTTTTAGCAAGAAGACTAATGAATAATCAACAGCTTTTTTATTATTTTAAGCGATTCCAGCCTTTTTTAACCGGAGCATTTGGCTGTTGGCTATTTTCGCTTTGGGTGCTTTTAGAATCGGTGTTCCACTTCTTTGGCGAAGAGCCAGTACTGATTTTGCGGACAATTTCTTTTTGGTCTTGCGTCAAAACCTGACCGTTTGGCACCATTTGCCCCAAAAGCGCCGGCGACAGGAACTTCTCTTTTAAAGATGAATAGGTTGTTACTATTTGCTCTACAATGTTTTTCCCTGGAGCCGCATTTAATGTGGTAATGTCGCGTCCATGGAAAAATGTCAGCGAGTGGCAAGGAGCGGATAGTAAAATATCAGTGCTGTCGATTCCGTTGATATAGCGCAGCATAACGCGCGGACTGATGTTGCAGCTGTCTTGGGCAGAAGAAAAGGCTAAATTATTATTCAGCAGCATTTCTTTTATCAATTGGCGTCCGTCGGCAGAAAGTTCGCCGCAGGAGCCGGTAATAGCCAAATCATCAATGATGTAGCCGTCAAAATCTGCTGCTGCATAATCTACGGTATAGCAAAACACTTTTTCGGCTTTTTCAATGTTTTTAGCCGATGCAGCCGGTATTCTGCTGGAAATAAACGCAGATAAAACTTTGTTATCGTTTTTGGCGGTTGTTTTATCGTCAAAGTCCGAAACATCATCGGTAAACAAATCGCTTCCGCCCAATTCTTCAGAAAAATCATCTGCGGCGCATGCAATTTCAGATATCCCGCAGCTTAAAATAAATGCTAATAAAAATAACAGCTTTTTCATACTCATTCTCCTTTATGCCGAGCATAACTTATCAACAGTATAGTAAAATTCTAGTAAATTTAAATAGAAATTATCTTCTTTTTAAGACTTATTTTATATATTCGCTTTAAAATTTCTAAAAAATAAGGGAGATTTAAGATGTTTTCACTGATGTATGCCGATTGGTCGGTTTTGTTTCGCGCCGGACTGGCGTTTGCTTTGTCCTTGTTCTTGGTGCTGATTTTGGGGACTCCGGTTATAAATTGTTTGCATAAACACCAAAAAACCGGACAGCCGATACGTTCTGACGGTCCTCAATCGCATCTGAAAACTAAAAAAGGCACGCCGACTATGGGGGGATTGCTTATATTAGGTGCTTCGATTCTCTCTATTTTGCTGTTTGCTAATATTACATATCATTTTGTGTGGGTAAGCTTGCTGATTTTGCTGGTTTACGGTGCAACCGGCTATGTAGATGATTATTGGAAGGTTAAACGCCAAAATTCCAACGCTATGACAGCCCGTATGAAATTGTTTTTACAGTTTTTGACAGCGCTGGTTGCTGCTAGCATAATTACCGCAGCTACGCCGAAAGGTTTGAATACTACTTTATTTTTCCCTTATTTCAAATCATTTTGCTTAAATTTGTCATGGCTTTATGTTCCGTTTGCTGTTGTGGTGATTTCCGGCGCTTCTAACGCCGTTAATTTAAGCGACGGACTGGATGGCTTGGCGTCGGGGCTGATGATTATAGCTCTGTGTGTGTTTATGGTGGTGGCATATTGCTGCGGATTGCCGAATGCTATAGATTATAATATGTTCTTTATTCCGCGCAGCGGAGAAGTTGCGGTGGTTTGCGCTGCTTTAATCGGAGCTTGCTTGGGATTCTTGTATTTTAATAAGCCTAAGGCAAAAGTATTTATGGGCGATACCGGCTCGCTTGCTCTCGGCGCTATTTTGGGTGCAGTCGCTGTAATGACTAAGCATGAAATATTATTGGCTGTAGTCGGCGGTGTTTTTGTTATGGAAACGGTTTCGGTGATGATTCAGGTTGCCTATTTCAAAAAGACGGGCAAGCGCTTTTTCCGCATGGCGCCGCTGCATCATCATTTTGAACAGCTCGGCTGGTCGGAAAAGAAGGTGGTTTTGAGCTTTTGGGGTGCAGCTTTGGTATTGGCTATGATTGGCTCTTTGGCATTTTTATAGGATAAACGGCAATGGTGAATTTTTCGCGTCAAAGTCATAATGCGGTGGTTAAATGGTTGTGGACCGTTGATAAAGTCACGTTGTTCGTGGCGTTTGCTTTGCTGCTGATCGGCGTGATTTTGGATATTACTGCCAGTCCGGCTATTGCCCGCCGTTTGAAATTGGACGATTTTGCTTTGGTGCGCAAACAAATTCAATTTGTGGTGCTTGCCGGCGGCATTATTCTTGGTATGTCGCTGTTTAGTTTGCAAACTATCCGCCGTATTTCTATCTTTGGCTTTGTTGTGCTGTGGGGATTGCTGCTTGCCACCTTGTTTTTTGGCGTTGAAATTAAAGGCGCGCGGCGCTGGATATATTTTTTAGGCTTTTCTTTGCAACCGTCCGAGCTGATGAAACCTATATTCATTGTGTGGACGGCGTGGCTTTTGGAACGCAGTAAAAAACTGGACTATTTCAAAGGCTGGCATTGGGCGTTTGTCTCGTATTTTATGGTGGTGATTTTGCTGCTGCTGCAGCCGGATATCGGTATGACGCTGTTAATCAGCTCAATTTTTGTGTTGCAGCTGTTTTTGGCGGGGTTGCCGTGGATGTTTGTTGGAATAGCCGGAGTCGGCGGTATTTTTGCTTTATTTATTCTCTATTTTGCTTATCCGCACTTTAGAGCGCGCGTTGACCAATTTTTGTATGGCACAGATGAAACTAGCTTTCAAATCAACAAAGCTATGGAAGCTTTCCAAAACGGCAATTTGGTTGGCAGAGGTCCAGGGGAAGGTACGGTAAAGCTAAGTATTCCTGATGCTCATACCGACTTTGTTTTTGCTGTTGCCGGAGAAGAATACGGCGTTTGGCTGTGTCTTATTATAATAGCGCTGTTTTCGGTGATTGTTCTGCGGACATTGCTGCAGTCGGCTAAAGAAAGTAATTTGTTTGTAATGTATGCCGAAGTCGGCTTGGCTGGCTCGCTGGGATTGCAGGCGTTTGTTAATATGGCGTCGTCATTGCACATTATCCCGACCAAAGGTATGACGCTGCCGTTTATTTCTTACGGTGGTTCTTCATTGCTGGGAACGGCAATAGAAATCGGAATGTTGCTGGCGATAACGCGTAAAAACACGGCGTCAGAAGATAAGGATTTGTACTGATGACGGAATTGTTGCAAAAATTGCCCGAGGTTGAAGGCAAATACAAATTTAATGAACCTCTGAAAAAATATACCTGGCTTAATGTCGGCGGACCGGCTGAAGTTATGTTTTTCCCAAAAGATGAGGCGGATTTGCAGCGTTTTTTGCAAAACAAGCCAAAGGAATTGCCGGTTTTTATTATTGGCTCCGGTTCAAATTTGCTGGTGCGCGATGGCGGCGTGAAAGGTGTTGTGGTTAAATTGGATACGCCTGCGTTTGCGCAGTGGAAAATTGAAGATAATGCTTTATGCGTCGGCTGCGGATTAAAAAATACGGCTTTGAAAAATATTTTGCTGCAAAACCAAATCGGCGGGCTGGAATTTATTTGCTCTATCCCTGGAAGTATCGGTGGTTTGGTTCGCTCTAACGCCGGCTGTTTCGGCGGTGAATTGTCCAATGTTTTGCTAAAAGCGCTGGTTATTGACGGTAGCGGTAAAATCTTTGAGGTTCTGTCCGAAAAATTTAATTTTGCTTACAGACACAGTGATTTTCCGGCAGATTGGATAGTGCTTAGACTATATCTGAAAACAGTTCCGGCAGCAGCAGAGCAAATAGCTGAAATTATTGCAAAAAACGCCACCTATCGGCAGGAACATCAGCCGCAGGGCGTTCGTACCGCTGGCTCTACATTTAAAAACCCTGCAAACGGCAGAGCTTGGGAGTTTATTAAAAATTCCGGAGGATGTGGTTTGCATATCGGCGGCGCTTCGTTTGCTGAAAAGCATTGTAATTTTATGCTTAACGACGGCAGTGCCAGTGCTGCGGATTTAGAAAATTTAGGCGAGGCTGTGCGCAAGCGCGTATATGAGCAGACCGGCGTAAAATTAGAGTGGGAAGTTAAAGTGATTGGTGAAAAAAATGGGAACGCCGGACAATAAAATATATTCGCCGGTAGTATGGCCTTATCGGTTGCTGGGAAATTTGATTCTAATCGGAGCTGTTTGGCTGGCAACTTTCGGCGTGATAACCATTCGCCATAATTTGGTGAGCAAACATATAGATTCGCTGCTGACAGAATTTTATAACAAAACCGCTGCTTCCGGCTGGGGGCTTGATGATGTAACTTTGGAAGGTCGCGTTAAAACCTCTAAAGACGATGTGCTGCATGTTATCAACTTGAAACGCGGCGATAATATTTTAAAAATAAATCTGCAAGATGTCTGCGACAGAGTTAAAACGCTTCCATGGGTTAAAGACGCCAGCGTCAGCCGCCGCTATTTTCCGAATATAATTCATATTAGTATTCGTGAGAAAAAAGTGAAATCAATTTGGCAGTACCAAAATGAGTTTTATCCGATTGACGAAGACGGAAAAATTATTGAGACGGAATTCGTATTGCAGAAAAATATTCTACAAATTGTCGGGCAGGGCGCGCCGGAACATATCAATTCTTTGCTGAAAATTATTGAAAAGGATAAAGAATTATTTTCTCGGGTTAAGGTGGCTAATTTTATTTCCGGTCGGCGTTGGAATTTGGTTTTTGACGACGTTTTACACGGAATAACCGTTAAATTGCCGGAAGATGATATTGAAACGGCGTGGAAAAAATTGGTTAAATTAGATAAAACCCGTGGTATTCTTAAACGTAAATTAACTTTCATTGATTTAAGATTAAAAAATAAAGTTATTGTCAAAATAAGTAACAATAACAACGGTGTTTAATTTTAAAATTGAAGGTAAAATACATTGAATCGCTCCACTATTGCCGCTTTGGATATTGGCTCGTCAAAGGTTTGTTGCCTTATAGCCCACGTAAACAAAGATAAAAAAATCAATGTTACGGGATATGGCTATAACGCTTCTAAAGGCATTAAGAACGGTGTTATCACCGATATCAACGATGCCACGATCTCTGTGTGCAATGCGGTTGAGGCTGCCGAGCAAATGGCTGATGACCGCATCGAGAGCGTAATATTGAATGTTTCCGGCGACAAAACCTGCAGTAGACTTTGCACTGCGTCAATTTCTTTGAAAAAAAATCGTCCGATTAGCGATATTGATGTGGAAAAGGTTAAAAATAAAGTCAAAATCAATGTCGAAAACAATGAGCTAATACATTGTCTGTCTACTGGTTATCGCGTTGACGGCAGCGAAGATATAAAAAATCCGCTTGATATTTACGGCGAAGAGCTTTCTGCCGGTATTTTGCTGGGAATGTATCCGCATATTTTATATCGCAATTTGCAGTCGGTAGTGGAATCTGCGCATTTGGCGGTTGAAAAAAGCGTGTTTTCTGCTTTTGCTTCCGGTATGGCGTGCTTGGTAGAAGACGAGCGCGAATACGGCGCCACTATTATAGATATCGGTGGCGGTACCACCAGTATAGCCACTTTTAAAAACGGTGGACCTATTGCTTTTTCTACCTTGCCGGTTGGAGGAATTAACATAACAAAAGACATTACTCAAGGTTTGACAACCTCGTTTGCGCATGCCGAAGATTTGAAAAACCGCCATGGCTGCGCCTTTTTGGTCAGCCACGATAAATATGAAAGCATAAATGTTTATCCTTTGGGGGAAGAAGATGACAGTTCCATTCGCCAAATGCACCGTTCGGATTTAATCAATATTATAGCGCCGCGGGTGGAAGAAATATTCGAGATGGTGGCACGCCGCTTGGCTCAGCAAGGTTTGAAAAACAATAAAAACCATCGGGTGGTGTTAACTGGCGGCTGCAGCCAGCTTCCGGGGATTCGCGATGTTGCTGCGGTTATTTTGGACAAGCAGGTGCGGCTGGGGAGTCCCCGCAATATTCAGGGAATACCGGAAATTATCAATAATCCGACTTTTTCGACGGCGCTTGGTATGCTGCAGCTTGCCACAACTTCTATGGAACGCAAACCGCGTAAGGTTAGTAATAGTCCAAACAGCGAAGGCAGCAAGCTGATGAAAATTTTTAATTGGATACGTCAAAATTCTTAAAAACGGTAACAAAAACTTAATATATTTCAGCTATTTTATTCCATATATGTAAAATTTTCTAGTTGGGAGAAGAATATATGTCAATAAAATTGGGTGTTGCCGATACAACAGTATCACATTTGAAACCGCGTATTGCCGTAATCGGCGTCGGTGGCGGCGGCGGAAATGCTGTTAATAATATGATAGCCAAAAACTTGGAAGGCGTGGATTTTGTTGTGGCAAATACCGACGCGCAGGCTTTGGCTCATTCTTCTGCCAGCCGAAAAATTCAGCTGGGCTTGGAAATTACTCAAGGATTGGGCGCAGGTGCTCGTCCTGAAATTGGTAAAATTGCCGCCGAAGAGGCTAAAGAAGAAATTGCCCGCGAACTTGAAGGCGTGAATATGGTGTTTATTACTGCCGGCATGGGCGGCGGTACAGGTTCAGGCGCAGCGCCGGTTGTGGCTCATATTGCTAAAGAAAAAGGCATTTTGACTGTTGGCGTTGTGACAAAGCCTTTCACTTTTGAAGGTCGCAAGCGTATGGAAACAGCCGAAGGCGCATTAGCTAATTTTACCAATGAAGTTGATAGTATTATCGTTATTCCAAACCAAAACTTATTCCGTATTGCCGATAAAAAAACAACGCTGGCAGAAGCCTTTTTAATGGCTGATGACGTGCTTTATTCCGGCGTGCGCTCAATTACCGATTTGATGATGATGCCAGGGTTAATCAACCTTGATTTTGCCGATGTTAAAAATATTATGCAGGATAAAGGCAAGGCTATTATGGGAACCGGCGAGGCAGAAGGCGAAAACCGCGCGCAGGAAGCTGCCAAGCAGGCTTTGTCAAATCCGCTTTTGGACGACTGCACTATGCACGGCGCTAAAGGTGTGCTGATAAATATTACCGGCGGCGATGACATTACTTTGATGGAAATTGATGAAGCTGCAAGCATTATCAAAGAAGAAGTAGATGACAACGCTAACATTATTTTCGGTTCCAGCTATGATGAGAATTTAGCCGGTAAAATCCGCGTTTCCATTGTGGTTACCGGAATTGGCGACGGCAAACCTCAGCCTGAATTGCAGCCGCGTGTTAAAGAACCGTCTTTGATTGATCAAAGTTATGACGACAGCGGTTTTGTTCCGACAGTTACTCCGATGCCGGAAGTTGACGATAACGCCGAGCCTGTTTCTTTAGAGCCGGCAGAAGATGATATTTCAAGCTCGTTCTTAAATACTTCAGATGATGAAGAAAAAAACGAAGAAACCGTTTCTTTGGACAATGATTTTTCATCTCTTGATAAATCTGATGAACTGCCTGAAGTTCCGCAAGCCACTGCTTTGTTTAACGCCATTATGAACAGTTCTGCCAATAAGGCGGAAGACCAAGAGTCCGGTAATGCCGAATTAAACACAGCAACCGCTAAAGATGACGACTTTTTCTTTAGTTCAACTTCGCTGCAGAGCGTAAGCGATAAAGAAGATGACGCAACTTTGTTCAAAGAAAATGATTCCGATATTTTCAAAGATATCAAACCGGCAGAACCAGTTGAAGAACCGGAAGAACCTGCTGAAGAAGATGAAGATGCCAAGCCGACATTCATTGAGAGAATGATTGGTATCCGAGGAAGAAAGAAAAAAGAAGAAAATGAAGATACTGCAGAAGAGGTTGTTAAATTGTCTGATGAAGATAACAGCGATATGCAGGAACTTTCCAGCGATGAATTGGATATTCCGTCTTTCTTGCGCCGCAAATAACAGGTGCTGAATAATATAAAAGTTCCGCTTTTGCAAAGAGAGTGGAATTTTTTTTATTGCCGATTTTTAAAATATTTGACAAAAATTGCAGCGTGCTGTATATTTTAAGCAGAGTTTAAATCATTATGTTTCACTAATTTCGACAATTATTATGAAAAGGTCTGAAATTTCGCTGGAAGATTTTACAATGTCTTCACATGAGTATTGTAAAATTTCTTCGCAAAGAGATGCGGAAGAATGTTTTGCTATGCAAGGCTTTGACGGCAAGGTAGCGCTTGAAGCGGTAACCACAGTCGGCGCCGACCTCAACAATGATGTTGTACTGCCGAATGGTAAAAAACTTGGCAAAATTGTAGTTTGCTGGGTATGCCGCTGCTCTGACGGTTCAATTGTGTATCAGCCTTTGTTTGAAGATGAAAATTCTGATGCCGATGAGTTGTACTACAAAAGTTCGGTTGTCATCAATGATATGGCATATTTGGAGCATTGCGGCGTCATCTTCTTAGTTTTTCAGGATCGCGAAGGCAAAGCAGTTGTTCGGTTGATGACAATGTATTTCAGTCAGTTTCTGATAGAAAAATTGGCTGAATTTCAAGGACTGAAAGTAAGCGATGTTTATTTGGTAAAAATGAGCACCATTCAGGACAATAAGTTTATCGCCGTTTGTTGGAGTATTGTGTTTGACGATGTTGATGAAGACGGTGAAATTGTCAGTTCTAACCTGCTGATGCCGGTTGATGTCTTTGAAAGCACTCGCCTGACGCTGATTGGGTTGAATTCATTAAATTCATCTCTTGTGCACAACAAAGAAATCGTCAAAGTCGGCGGATTGTATTTCACTGTGAAAAAGGACGCTGCCGGCAAAACTTATTTAAGTAAGAATGCCGTTCAAATGTCGGGCGCTGAAAACAATAGCCGCAAAGAGGCTGAAAAGCTTTGGGATAAGCTTGTAAAACAGCAAACCGCAGAAAATAGCCGGTCCAAACAGCGGGGAAAAATTGTACCGCTGTTCAAAAAGGACTGAAAATGATTAAAAAGGGTGGAACATAGTATCCATCCTTTTTTCTTGACAAAAAATAGAAAAAATACTAGTCTAAATCTATCATTGAATTATTAACTAATCGCTATAATTATGGGAAAGATGAGTATTTTGCAGTCGAGCACCCAAGCAGATTATTCGTGTGCCGTATTTTGCCGCAGTCAGGCTAACTTGCTGCTGAAAGCTGTTGACCCTGATTTTAACGCAGAACTGTACCGTGTGCTTGGAGAAAACGGCGTCGTTTACTATGTGTGGGCAAGCATTAACGATGTTAATGGTGAAATTGCTTATAAGCCTGTGTTTGTCGGTGAGGAAATTCCACCGATAGAAAACTTTAAGCCTATAACGGCAGGTGAGGCGTTTGAACATCGCGACAACTACTATGTGACACACCTTAATTCTGTCGGAGATTTAGTTATTCGCCGCATAACGGTTGTCAGCAATGAGCAGATGCTGCGTCAAATTCTGTCCGATGACGAGGACTATGCCGAAATAGATGAAATTTATTTGGTCAAGCTCTATGCCATTGGCAAAGGAAAAAAGTTTTTAACTTTGGCGTGGGGAATAGTCTGCGAAGGTTCAATTACTTATTTGCCGATTACCGACAAAGACTGGCAGCTGTTTGATGAATACAGTATCGGTGCTTTGCTTAAAGAACGCGCCGTTGCCGGTATTCCGCTTAAAATACACAATAAGTATTTTACTCCGTTGCACAATTCAAAATCCGGTTGGTATTTGGATTGCAGCACAGAACTGCGTTTAATACCAAAAAACGGCTGAGCTTGTTTTTTTATTAACCTAAAACCCTGTAAGTTTGTTGCTTGCAGGATTTTAAGTATATATATGCAAAAAAAGGAAGCCGATTAAGACTTCCTTTTTTCTAAAGCAGATTAAGCTTAGTTAGCTTTTTTCAAAGCTTCTCCTAAAGCGTCACCCAAAGAAGAACCTGAAGAGGTGTTAGAATATTCTTCCAAAACTTTCTTTTCTTCTTCTACTTCCAAGGCTTTGATAGACAAACCGAATTTGCCGTTTTTCTTATCCAAAGATGTAACTTTGGCTTCTACTTCATCACCTTCTTTGAAGTTATCAGGGTTTTGACCAGCTTTGTCTTTAGACAAGTCAGCTTTTTTAATCAAAGTAGACAAACCGTTTACTTCAACAATAATGCCTTTGTCTTCGGTTGCTTTTACAACAGCCTTAACAACATCGCCTTTTTTCAAGCCTGACAAAGCTTCATTAACAGTATCTTCAGACAACTGTTTGATACCCAAGCTGATGCGTTCTTTTTCTACATCAACGTCAATGATTTTAGCTTCAATTTCTTGACCTTTAGAATAGTCTTTAACAGCTTCTTCGCCGGATTTATCCCAAGAAATGTCAGACAAGTGAATCATACCGTCGATTTCGTCTGTCAAACCAACAAACAAACCAAATTCGGTAATGTTTTTGATTTTGCCGGTAATAACAGATCCAACTGGATGCTCTTCAATGTAGGCAGCCCAAGGGTTAGCCATGCATTGTTTAATACCCAGGCTGATACGTCTCTTTTCCGGATCAACTTCCAAGATTTTAACTTTAACTTCTTCAGAAGTAGAAACGATTTTACCCGGATGTACGTTTTTACGAGTCCAGCTCATTTCAGAAACGTGTACCAAACCTTCGATACCATCTTCCAATTCAACGAATGCGCCATAATCGGTAATGTTTGTAACTTTACCAGTGTAAACTTCGCCAACATTATATTTGTCGGCAACAGCCTGCCATGGGTCGTTTTCAAGTTGTTTCATACCCAAGCTGATGCGTTGGTTGTCTTCGTTGAAACGGATAACTTGAACTTTTACATTTTGACCAACAGTCAAAACTTCGGCAGGGTGGTTAATGCGTTTCCACGAAATATCGGTAACGTGCAGCAAACCGTCAACGCCGCCCAAGTCAATAAATGCACCGTAATCTGTGATGTTTTTAACAACACCGTCCAAAATAGCGCCTTCTTTAATACCGTCAATCAATTCAGCGCGGGCTTCAGCTCTGGTTTCTTCCAAAACTACGCGGCGAGAAACAACGATGTTGCCTCTAACCTTGTCCATTTTCAAAATTTGGAACGGCTGAGAAATACCCATCAACGGAGTAATGTCGCGGATTGGGCGAATATCAATTTGAGAGCCTGGCAAGAAAGCAATAGCGCCGTTCAAATCAACAGTAAAGCCGCCTTTAACACGACCAAAAATAACACCGTTTACGCGTTCGCCGGCATTCATGCTCTTTTCCAAATCAGCCCAAACTTCTTCACGGCGAGCTTTTTCTCTAGAAAGAACAATGTTGCCATCTCTGTCTTCATAACGGTCAACCAAAACTTCTACTACATCGCCGGCTTTCAATTCAGGATTTGTGCCGAATTCGCGCAAAGGAATGTTGCCTTCAGATTTCAAACCAACATCAACAGTAACGAAATCTGGAGAAACTTTAATAATGGTACCTTTTACAACAGTACCCAAAATGCCGTTATCGCCGAATTGTTCGTTCAACAAATCAGCAAAATTTTCTGTCATTTCAGGCATTTTAATATCAGTATTTGTCATATAAATTTATATTTCAAAAAATGCCAACCCCACAGTGGGCGGACTTGTACGCGGTTAAATTTTTTACAGTTTTTTAGTCGTACCCCTAAATTAACTGCTACATTTATAGCTGAAAATTATTATTTTTCAAGTGTTTTTTTAGGTTTTTATCAGTAAAAGCGCAAAAAATATCTGCTAGGGAAAACAGAATTTATTTTTGAAAATAAACAGGCAAATATAGAATAGGGTATTAAATATTATAATGTAAGTTAATTACTCCGATAATATATAAATATGGATTATAATGTTATGGCTTTGACTTAATTTGGCATGTTAAAATGTTTATATTAACAAAGAGAGTTAAAGCACATGACAAATTCCGAGTTTATAGCAATTTTAGGCAGCAAAATCGCAAGCTTACGCAAAATGCGCGGATTGAATCAATTTGAATTTGCAGACAGCTGCGGAAAAATGGTGAATACT
>CAVEOB010000021.1:0-674 GCA_963617265.1 Mediterraneibacter gnavus | reverse complement strand
AATAGAACGAGGAATTGGCGACCCGCGTCTTTCTACTTTGATGGATATGGCTAAAGCTTTAGATGTTTCAATTGGTGAACTGCTTGATGGTAAAATTTCTAACCAGTTTAAAAATTCTAAAGAGCAGGATATTGATAAACAGATTATTGAGTTGTTGAAACGTTGCGACGATGACGATAAATTTGCCATTTTGACCATGGTTAAAGCCCTTATTAAATAAAGTATGCTAGTGTAGATAAGCCGGAATCTTGCCTCTGAAATAATAGTTTGAGCCTCTTAAATATAATCCTGAATGACCGTTCAAAATATAATCCTTTTTTGTGGATAAGTATTGCGGCGATTCATAAAAACATAAAACAGGGGTAAGTGCTGAAAATTCCTTTGGTGTATCACTATGGGGTATCAGCCGATTTTTTGCTGTTTTTTGGAAAAATTACAAAAAAAATCTCCCTAAAATCAGAGAGATATTATTAGATTGGCTGCTTCACCTGGACTCGAACCAAGATTGACGGAGTCAGAATCCGCTGTCCTACCATTAGACGATGAAGCAACATCAAAACTTATGCACTCGTGTATAGATTATTTTTTTTTATATGTCAATATTTTATACTCCGTCTTTCAAAAATATTTTATGTAAACAATGATATGTTGCGCCATATGGCCTGTATACATAC
>CAVEOB010000020.1:8020-25787 GCA_963617265.1 Mediterraneibacter gnavus | reverse complement strand
ATTTCTTCCGTCCGCTGGCTGTCCAGATTCCCTGTCGGCTCATCGGCAATCAAAATTTTCGGTTTAGTGATTAAAGCTCTGGCAATAGCCACCCGCTGCATTTCTCCGCCCGAAAGCTCAGCCGGCAAATGTTCCAAACGATGAGAAATTCCCAGTAAATCCAACAAATTCAGCAAATATTTGTCATCAACCTTAATTTCTGAGTTAAAAACTGTCGGTAAAATAATATTTTCCCGCACGGTTAAAGTCGGAATCAAGAAAAACTTTTGAAAAACATAGCCGAAATACTGCCGTCTAATTAAAGTTAATTTCTTCTCGGACAACTGTTTTCCGGCGGCAAAAATTTCTTGTTCGGCAATTTTCAATGTACCGGAAGTCGGATTGTCCAAGCAGCCTAAGATATTAACTAAAGTCGTTTTACCGGAACCACTGGGACCGACAATCGCTAGCATTTCATTTTCTTTAATATTTAAATGGATATTGTTGAGGGCTTTAATATCTTCGCTGCCGCGGCGATAGATTTTGCTCAAATTTTTAGCAACAATCAGGTCTTTTTCGGTCATCAGTTTTTACTCCTTATAGCATCTAACGGTCGGATTTTCGCCGCCCTTATTGCCGGCAGTAAGCCACCCAAAACACCAGTTGCCGTTATTGCCGCAAATGAAACAATTATAAGCTGAGGCGTTAGGCTAATCAATTCACCGTGCGGGGCAAATGGTAGAAAGGTGCGGATAAGCTGTTCAGAAACATTGGCAAAAATAAAAGCAAAGAGAATGCCGATAAGGCTTCCGCTGGCGCAAAGAATAATCGTTTCCGTCCATATCATTGCAAAAATATGCTTTGGCAGCGCCCCTATACTTTTAAGGATTCCTATTTCCTGATAGCGTTCAAAAACCGACATCAAAACGGTGTTTAAAACCCCAAAAACCGCAATCAAAAATGCTATTGCTGCCACCGACATCACGATTATTTTAGCACTGGTTATCAATGAAACAATGGTGTTGCGCACTTGCGCCATAGATACAACCTGTACGTCCGGAAGCTGATATAATTTATCTTCAAAAGCTTCGGCATTGATATTGTTTTTTAAGCGCATACCAACCATCGTCAGTAAATCATTTTTATGATACAGCTTTTGCAAAGTTTGCAGCGGTAAAAAAATCATACCGTCGTCTTGAGTTCCGGTTCGTTCCAAAATCCCCACAATTTTAAATTCTTCCTCGCTGTTAGGCAGCAAATAAGAATCCCCAACCTCACGTTGTTCAAGTTCCGCCGCTTCATATCCCATTACAATTTTATTTGCCTGCTTAGCTTTAAACCAATCGCCTTCACGAAATTTAAAATAAGGTTTCATTGCCGGATAAGTCGCCGCGTCTATGCCTAGAAATACAGTTGTTCCGCCGTTTTCTCCTTTATATGGGTCAAATTCGGCGTGCATAAGCATCGGGGTCGCTTGCTCGACCTCTGCCGCATTTTTAATATTTGGAAACATATTTTCCGGCATATAACGCAATCCTGTTCCGCCTTTCAGCATTAAAGTTGCCGCCTCATACGGACAGCCCTTAGCAGTTAGAACAATTTGAAAGCCCATTCCTTCAATATCGCGGTTTAAGGAATTTTTATACCCATTGTTAAATCCCAAAAGTGTTACTAAAACCCAAGCCGAAAGGGCTATGCCGATAATTGTGAACATTGTTCTCAATTTGCGGCGTTGCAGATTTTTATAAGCTAAAGTCACTATATTCATTTTACTATCTTTCTACGCTTAAAAATAAAATTATCCATTAAAATCAGATTCTTTTTAACTCCGCGCAATGCCGCATAAAAATCTTCGGTTTCACTAGGCACCGGATTTTTAATTCGCGCCAATTTAGAAGCTTGCGGAAAAGTATGTGCCGCCACATCATAATCGGTAAAATCTTTAAGATTCAAACCGATAAACTGTTTTCCGAAGTCAGCAGAACGCAGCTGCGCCGCCTGTTTGGAGGTCAATTTCTGAAAATAGAAATTCTGAATATTTCCTTTGGTATCCAAAATCAAAAACACTTGCATACCGCCGAACTTACCTTTTTGATTAACGCCGTGTATATAGCCGACCGGTTCACCGTTTTGCAAAATTGTATAAACCGTGTAAGGCACGTCAATTTTTTCATATATTCCGCTGAATTTATCCCCCAGCTGTTGCTCCATTTTTTGATACAGAGCTTCTCCGCCGACTTTTTCCACCGACAAATATTCGGTTTTATAACCAGTGCTGTTTGGGAAAAAACGCTTTACGTCCCTATCCGGATCATTCAAATCACAGCCGACAGCTGCTAAGGCTTTTCCGCTCCACAGAATCAAGCAGGCTAACCCAAAAATCTTTTTTAACATCAAGTTTCTCCTCAAATCGGTAAATAGTAATAAAGCTGGCTCATATAAACATTATCCGCATTTTGCTGCCGATATTGATACATCAGGCGCAGAGTTAAATCTGCCGTCAATAAATAATCAACTCCGCCGCCTATTTGCCAATATTCGTCATTTAAAGCCTTAACATAAGACGGTTGTATTTCCAGTTTCCAACGTTCCTCGGCATCTAATTTCACCGAAAAACGATATAAAGCGGCATACAGCGGTTTATGCGCCTTTTCTCCGGCGTCTATTTCAAATTTATGCTCAAAATTATCTGTGTTTAGGGCAATATCCGCTCCCAGCAGCCACAAATTCTGAGGGCGCTTGTTCATAATTTTATAGCCCATGGTTTCCAAAACATTTCCGACCATAAAGGATACGCCGCTGGTATAATTGTCGCGGTTCAGCACGCCTCGGCTTGCTCGAAACGCCGCCAGCCAGTTGCCTTTTGCCCGGTAATTCATACCAGTGCCGCTGGTCAAACTAGCTGAAATATTGCTGTTTTCGGTATCATAGCTCCAACCGGTTCCCCAATCACGGTCATAGCTAATTCCTTGCATGGTTAAATCTCCCAGCAAATCTGCGTGCGTATCCCAATAGGAAGCCAGTCCAAAAGCCACGCGGTTATGTCCAAGCCAAAAATCACCGTTGCTGCTTTTAGCTTTCAACCAAGCATTATATATTTGCGGGCGGTAATTATGCTGTTCATCATTGTAAGCAAAACGAGCCTGCAAAGCCGTTGTTCCCCAGTCGCCGTTGCTGCCGCTGAATTTATGCAAATAATCAAATCCGATAGAATTTTTTTGCATAACATCATGGGCATCGGCGGAATGATAAATCATTTTATGCTGCGCCGAAGAGTAGCCAGCCACACCCTGCGCCTCAAAATACAGTAAATCGGCGGCGTTAGCACGGCTTATCAACAAAAATATAAAAATCAGAACAAATTTTTTCATCAGATATCCAAGTTAATTACGCCTGAATAAATTTCTTTTCCGTCTTGTTCAAAATAAAGTTTAATTTCCCAGTCCCCCGGCATAGCAAAATGTATCGGCAAAACATAGTCACCGGCACGGTTGCGCTTAAATTCGGTTTTGCCCGAGGCATGATGTCCGCGCATAGACGGCATATCATATTCCGTATACACCTTTATGTCAGCGGCTGTTTGACTATCCAGCTTAATTTTCAAGATAACATCTCCAACTTTCGGACGTTCCACAAAATTATAAACAAATGATACTTCGTTGTTTATCTCTACTTTTGTGTTCGCTTTTAAGGTTTCAGCTTGTGCATTAGCCACAAATGCAAAAATTGCCGCGCTCAAAAATAACAAAATCTTTTTCATGGTTTCCTCCTTAGTTTTAACTTTAAATATACCCATATAGGGTATATGTCAATAGCTAAATTTACAGCACAAAAAAAGACGCTTGAGATATCAAGCGCCTTTGAAAAGCAATCACTAAAGTGATTAAATCATAGCCATACCGCCGTTAACGTGAATGGTTTGACCAGTAATGTATTGAGCTTCATCAGAAGCCAAGAAAGCAACAACATTGGCAATATCTTGAGCTTCACCCAATTTAGCTTCTGGAATTTTAGCCAGCAAAGCAGCTTTTACATCATCAGGCAAAACATCGGTCATTGGAGTTCTGATAAAGCCCGGAGCGATAGAGTTTACAGTAATGCCGCGGGAGCCGACTTCTTGAGCCAAGCATTTGTTCATAGCAATCATACCGGCTTTGGAAGCGGAATAGTTAGCCTGACCAGCGTTACCCATAACACCAACCACAGAAGCAATACCGATAATACGACCGAAACGGCGTTTCATCATACCACGCACTGCAGCTTTTGCCAATTTGAAACCTGCTGTCAAGTTAACGTCTAAAACCAGCTGCCAATCTTCATCGCTCATTCTGATAAACAAATTATCGCGGGTTAAACCAGCGTTGTTTACCAAAATGTCGATACGACCCATTTTTTCTTCTACTTCTTTAACCAAATTTTTAACAGCTTCGCCGTCTGTCAGGTTGGCAACAAAGCATTCTGCGTTGCCGCCCAATTCTGCTTTAAGAGCTTCCAATCTTTCAGCGTTCATGTCTGTCAAAGCCAAAATGGCGCCTTGATCGTGCAGGGTATGAGCAATTTTATGTCCCAAACCGCCAGCAGCACCAGTAATCAAAGCAACTTTACCATCTAATCTAAACATATTTTTATTCCTTTCTGTTATAAATTTTTTGCCAGCTCTTCAATATCTTCTACCGAACCGACAGAAAAAGCGTTCATTTCTTTGTGGCTGCGTTTGGCAATACCGGACAATACTTTGCCAGCGCCGAGCTCAACCAAATCCGTAACGCCTTGTTCCTGCAAATAAGCCATGGTTTCGCGCCAACGCACCGTACCAGTTACCTGCTCAATTAAATGCTTAATAATTTCTTTATGCTCTGTGATTGGTTCAGCCAACACATTGGCAATTAACGGAATTTCCGCGTCATGTGCTTCTACTTCCATAAAGGCGCGAGCCATCGCATCGGCGGCAGGACGCATAAATGGACTGTGGAATGGAGCGCTTACGGCTAGTTTTACGCATTTGCGCGCGCCGAATTCCGAAGCAATTTCCACAGCGCGGTCAATTGCCGCCATAGAGCCGGACAATACAACCTGACCATCGGAATTGTCGTTAGCAGCAACGCAAAAGTCTTTGCTGTTGGAGCAAGCTTCGACCAAAGCACCGACGTCTTTATAGGATAAACCTAAAACAGCAGCCATTCCGCCGACACCTAAAGGAACGGCGTTTTGCATGGCATTACCGCGAATCCGCAGCAATTTTGCCGTATCGCTCAGCGAAAACACTCCGGCGCTGCAGGCTGCGGAATATTCGCCCAAAGAATGACCAGCCACAAATGCTGCTTTATCTTTAAGCTTAATGCCAAAATCTTTTTCCAAAACACGTACAACCGCCATTGAAAAAGCCATTAAAGCCGGCTGAGTGTTGGCAGTCATGGTCAGTTCGCTGTCCGGACCATCTGTCATAATTTTGAACAAGTCTTGTGATAAAGCGTCATTTACTTCTTGGAAAACTTCTTTAGCTGAAGCAAAATTTTCTGCCAATTCCTTTCCCATACCCACAAACTGCGAGCCTTGACCGGGAAATACAAAAGCATATTTCATTAAAATATTCTCCTTATTATTCAGTGGTGAGTGTATAGCGCTGTCCTTAAATGTCAAGTTTTTAGAAAATTTTTATCAACACCGCTAAGCTGTTTTAAGCAATTCTTAATAATTTGTTGAACATTTTTAACTATACTTTCAGCATTAAATCTGCATAAAATTCAGAGGATATTATGAGCAAGAAAAAGACTGTAAAAGAAAAGCAAAAAAGCTGGTGGCAAAAGCTGTTGTACGAGTTAGCCGGATTATGTTTGATTATTTTTCCGCTGCTTATGTATATAAGCCTTTTCAGCTATAACGCCAATGACCCGTCTTTTAATAAAACGGTGTCAAGTGATGCTGCCGTGCAGAACTGGCTGGGGCTGTTCGGGGCATACAGCGCTGATTTTGTGCTGAGCTCGTTTGGTTTGGCGTTTATTGTTTATTTGATAGTGCCGATTTTGTGGGGAATTGGACTTATGCGCTTTCAGATTTTTGCCGAATATAAAATGCGTATTTTTGCTTGGTTGGTGGGGTTACTGTGTTTTGCGGCTTTTATAGACCTTACCTGCAGTTCGTTTTTGGGGCGTTTTAATTTGCCGTATAACTTAACCGGAGAATGGAGCCGCAGCATCAGCCGACCGCTTAATAATTATATAAATATGCTGAATTTTTCTTATAATGCTTTGCTGCTGAAAGGAATTATTTTATTTATCAGCATTCTGTCGTTTAATTTTGCTGCCGGAATTACCTTTACACTTTGGCTGCGCTTAAGTTCGCGTATTGGAAATATATTCAAAAACTTGGGGCTGTTTGCCGTTAATACTGGCAAGCGTGTGGCTAATATCCGTAATTTCAGCGAATTTAAGGAGCTGAATCCAAGCTATTTGCAGAACAAGCTGCTTCATAAAAAGACGCCGGTTTTATCGCAGCCGCGCATGGAGCCGAGTTTTGCTAAAACAGAAAATGTTTTGTTGTCGCAAAATTCAAGCATTATAGCCGCTCCGCAGACAGAGGTTTCTGCTGCTGTAATGTCCGGACAGCAGACATCGGGCTTGCAGATAGAAATACCAAATCAGACAGTCGGTAGTTTGGCAATTGAAATGCCTGAAAATGAGCCGGCAGTGGTGCAAAACAGCTATAATCCGACTTTTGATTTTATTAAAGAAGGTGATTTTGCCAATCAAAATGTGAAAAAGCCATCTAAAAAAATTACTCCGGAAGATATTTATCAAACAGAAGGCGTGCGCTCTTTTGCCGCCAAGCAGAACACCGCAAATGCAGCTGAAGCAAAACAGGAAGAATTGCTGAATATTGCTAAGCCGGCGGCTGTTTCTTCGGTTTTGCAAGCACAGCAGCCGGTTAATTTCAAGGCTGCGGCAGTTAAAAGAATCGAGCCGACGCCGGTTCCTAATTTTGCTAAGACGAATCCGGCGGCAGCAGAAGAAAATACTGCAAAAACCGAACAACCGGACAATGCCGAGCTGCAACCGAAAAAAGCGCCGACGCAAGAATATCAGCTGCCGGATATAAATTTACTTTCGATACCGCGTGAGCAGGGCGATATTGAATATAACGAGGCGGAATTAAAAGCAAACGCCGTTAAGCTGGAAGCAGTGCTGCAGGATTTCGGCATTAAAGGCAAAATAGTTAAAGTGCGCCCAGGTCCGGTGGTTACCCTTTATGAATTAGAGCCTGCTCCGGGGACGCGTACCGCTAGAGTTATTGGATTATCCGACGATATTGCCCGCTCTATGGCGGCAGCGTCTGTGCGTATGGCGGTGGTCAGTGGTCAAAACACCATTGGTATAGAATTGCCGAACGCCAAGCGGCAGACTGTATGGCTGCGGGAATTATTGGAAGACCCTGAATTTAAGAACAGCAAAAATATTCTTAATGTTACTTTGGGTAAAGACATCGGCGGTCAGCATGTATATGCCGATTTGGCAAAAATGCCGCACCTGCTGGTTGCTGGTACTACTGGTTCCGGTAAATCCGTGGGGGTTAACTCAATGATTTTGTCTTTATTGTACCGAATGACGCCGGAACAATGCAAAATGATTATGATTGACCCGAAACAACTGGAATTTTCTATGTATAACGGTATTCCGCATTTGCTGACTCCGGTTATTACCGACCCAGGGAAAGCGGTGGTCGGCTTAAAATGGGCGGTACGGGAAATGGAAGACCGCTATCGGGCAATGGCGCTTTTGAATGTGCGCAATATTGCCGGATATAACCAAAAAGTCGCCGATATGCGCGCAACCGGAAAGGAAATTAAAAAGACTATTCAGGTTGGCTTTGATAAAGAGACCGGTCGTCCTTTGTATGAAGAGCAAATTATTGATACTACTCCTATGCCGTATATTGTGATTGTGGTAGATGAAATGGCTGATTTAATGCTGGTTGCCGGCAAAGAAGTGGAAGCGGCTATTCAGCGTTTGGCGCAAATGGCGCGTGCTGCCGGCATTCACTTGATTATGTCGACCCAACGTCCGTCTGTGGATGTGATTACTGGTACAATTAAAGCCAACTTTCCGAGCCGAATTAGCTTCCATGTAACCACTGGTATAGATAGTAAAACTATTTTGAATGAAAAGGGCGCCGAACAGCTGTTGGGTATGGGCGATATGCTTTATATGCCGTCAGGTTTGCGTCCTATCCGCGTTCATGGCTGCTTTGTTTCTGATTCCGAAGTGGAAAGAGTGGTTGAATTTATTAAATCTCAAGGCGAGCCTAAATATGTGTCAGACGTTACTGAAGGCGAGCTGAACACCGGCAAAGACACTCCGGTTTTTGACAAAGGCGAGATGAGCGGTGGAGATGATGATTTGTATAATCAGGCGGTGCAGATTGTTAGAGCCGACAAAAAAGCCTCTACCAGCTATATTCAACGCAAGCTGCGTATCGGGTATAACCGCGCTGCTATTTTGATTGAACGTATGGAGGACGAGGGGGTTGTAACTCCTCCTGACCGTGTAGGACGCCGCGAAGTTATCGGGGCGGAATAAAAAAATTACAGCGGTGCCGGATATTACAGGCGCCGCTTTTACATTATCAGTAGACAAAAGATATAAATTCTGTTATAATAATAGGCAGATATAGACAAGATGGAGCAAATAAAATGTCTCAAGCAAAAGATAAAATTAAGAATCTGAAACATGAACTTAGATACGGAGCTGCGGTGGCAATGGCGCTGACCGGCGGGTTGGCTGGAACACTAAAAGCACAGGCGGCAGAAAAAAATTTTCAGCAGGCTGTAAATGTTGATGAAAGTACCATAGATAATGGGTTGGAAAGAAATACAGCAATAAAAGATGTGGCGCATAATAACAAAACAAAGCGCTTGTATGATTGGCAAGAGGTGGTTGCTAAATATAAGCTTGATGCGCAGTCTTTTGAAAACGGAGCAAAGCCGACAAAAGAAAATGCGGCGCTGCTGGCGGCAATTGTTGAATATGAGGCAACACGTCCCAATGCTGTGGTGGAAACTTATTTTTACAGAGATTTAAGCGGTCAGCAGAATGTTTCGGATAACGAGCTTGCCACATTGGAGCAAAATGCCAAAGATAATGCAGACAAGGTCAGCTTTAATGACGTATATCAGCAGAAAATTCAAAATATGGAAAATAAGCAAGAACGTAAAATGATGATGAATCAGCTTGAATATTTTATGGAATCTAGTGTAAAGAATTTTGATTTTACAAATAAAGTTGATAAAAAAGTCGTTGAAAACAATTCTAAATCTGCCGGAAAAACAATTTCTTTTGTTCAAGCTTATAAAATGATGAAAAATAATCAGCGCTGATAAAAAAAATATATTTTAATATCAGATAAACTCCGCCCGAATAAAACGGCGGAGTTTTGGTTAATAAAGTTTGATTTATGCCTTGGGGCTTTCACTTAGCTATTGATTAAAGCGAAAAAATAAATTATCTTGGCGGCAAGAAAATAAGGAGAAATTATGTCTGATTTAAGTTTAATCCGCAACTTTGCCATTATTGCCCATATCGACCACGGCAAATCCACCATTGCTGACCGCTTGATTGAATATTGCGGCGGTTTGCAGCACCGTGAAATGACGGAGCAGGTTTTGGACTCTATGGATATTGAAAAGGAGCGTGGTATTACCATTAAGGCGCAGACCGTGCGTTTGAACTATCACGCCAAAGACGGCAAAACTTATCAGCTTAATTTGATTGACACCCCAGGGCACGTTGACTTTACTTATGAGGTTTCCCGCTCGCTGGCTTCCTGCGAAGGCTCGGTGCTGGTGGTGGACGCCACGCAGGGTGTGGAAGCGCAGACTTTGGCAAATGTTTATTTGGCTTTGGATAACAATCATGAAATTGTTACGGCTTTGAATAAGGTAGATTTGCCGTCCGCCGAACCGGAGAAAGTGAAACAGCAAATAGAAGATGTGATTGGGTTGGATGCTTCAGACGCGGTGGAAGTTTCCGGTAAAACTGGTTTCGGCATTGATAATCTGCTGGAAGAAATTGTGCATAAGCTTCCGGCTCCGACCGGCGGTGAGAAGGCGCCGCTTAAAGCTTTACTGATTGACAGCTGGTATGATTCTTATTTGGGCGTGATTATTTTGGTGCGGGTCAAAGACGGCGTGCTGCGGAAAAAGCAAAATATCCGCATGATGTCGCATGGTACGGATTACATTATTGATAAAATCGGTATTTTTACTCCGAAAATGAAAGATGTAGACGCACTCTATCCGGGGGAAGTTGGTTTTATTACCGCCAGTATAAAAAGCGTGGAAGACTGCAAAGTCGGCGATACTATTACCGACAATAAGCTGCCGTGCGCCGAACCACTTGCCGGTTTCAAACCGTCGGTTTCGGTAGTGTTCTGCTCTATTTTTCCGGTGGACAGCAGCCAATACGGCGCCTTAAAAGACGCTTTGGCAAAATTGAAACTGAATGACGCTAGCATTAACTATCAGCCGGAAAATTCCACAGCATTGGGCTTAGGTTTTCGCTGCGGCTTTTTAGGTTTGCTGCACATGGATATTATTCAGGAGCGAATCGGCAGAGAATTTGATTTGGACATTATTACAACGGCTCCGTCGGTAGCGTATAAAATATATTTGACCAACGGCACGCAGATTATGCTGCATAATCCTGCGGATATGCCTGATGTTTCAACAATTAAAATGATTGAAGAGCCGATGGTGCAGGCAACAATTATGGTGCCGGATACCTATTTAGGCTCAGTTTTGAAACTCTGCACCGAACGTCGCGGCGAGCAGGAAGATTTAACCTATGTCGGCAACCGAGCCATGGTAGTTTATAAAATCCCGCTCAGCGAGATTGTTTTTGATTTTTACGACCGCTTAAAATCAATCACCAGCGGGTACGCCAGCTTTAATTATGAATTGGTAGGCTATGCGCAGTCAGATTTGGTTAAAGTGCAGATTTTGATTAACGAAGAGCCGATTGACGCTTTGTCGTTTTTATGTCACCGCTCCGAGGCGGAAGCACGCGGTCGGCAGATTTGCGGACGGTTAAAAGATTTGATTCCGAAGCACTTGTTTAAAATTCCTTTGCAAGCGGCTATCGGCGGGCGAATCGTGGCGCGTGAAACAATTTCGGCTTTGCGTAAAGATGTGACAGCCAAGTGTTACGGCGGGGATATTACCCGTAAGCGCAAATTGCTGGATAATCAGAAAAAAGGCAAACAGCGCATGCGTCAGTTCGGCAAGGTAGAAGTACCTCAGTCAGCCTTTATTGAAGCCTTGCGAATCGGCGACAATTAAGGTTTTTATTGCACAGTAATCTGATGAGTTTTGTCTTGAAAGGCAGACAGATTTTTTTGAAGGCGGGGATTTTGCACATTCTCGCCTTTAGATATTTGCGATAAATCTTGAGCATATTCACGAAAGCTTTGAGTATAGAGCGAATCCATGTCGTTTGAAGAAATTTCTGAATAGTCGTCATCAGCAGTTTGGTCAACGGGAATTGGTGTGGTTGTTTCTTTTTGTATTTGCGCAACCGCCGAATCCGGCAATACAGATTTAGCTGGTTCAATCGTCTTTTCTTTAGACGGCTTAGGGGCGGCAATTGGTGTTTGCTCAATGGTCTTTTCTTTTGCGGTGGTTAAAGGAGTTAAAGGCGCTAATTGTTTTTTGGCGTTTGGAGTTTGATTGGCTGTTGTAGTTTGTTTTGCCGGAGTTGCCGCAGTTTGTTTGGCGGCAGTGTTTTTAGCCTGCTGGCGGTAAACTGGTTTAAAGTTTGGTTTGTCAACAGTGTTTTGCAAAGCGCCAGTCGGCATAAAAAAGTTAGGCTGTTTTTGGTGTCTTTGATAGGCGGCGTGCACAGTGGCGATTCCGGTCAAAAAACATAAAATTAAAATGGCAAAAAGCTTTTTCATGGTAACTCCCTTGTAGTTTGAGCATAAGCAAAAAACATTTTTTTTGTGTTAACGCGGACTTAATATTTGTTTGCTATTTTTTAGGTTATGAAGAATACGCGGCTAATAATATTTTTTGTTTTGATTGCTTGTATCTTTCCTTTTAGCGGAAATGCAGCGTCGCGTTATTATTGGCAAAAACAGTGTCGTAAATTGATGGAAGAGAATCCGGCAAAAATTACGATTTCATATAATTTAGGCAAGCTTCAATATGATAACAGCTTGTCACCAGAACAAATAAAAGAACTGTCGGCTAAAAGCACGGCGTTGCCCAAAGAAATTACTTATATGGGGCTGACGCTGCTGAATTTGTATAACAATATAAAAGTATATGATTCCGGAGCAGTTGAGCTTGGCGATGGTTATTTTTGCTTTTATCCGGAAGATATTACGTTGGAAATTGGATATGAAAATCCGACTGTTTATTTAGCCAATTCAATGGATAGAAACAGCTGCGTATACAAAAAAACTTTGCGCCATGAACAGCAGCATGTTGATATTTCGTATATATTTATAATGTCATATATAGAGGCACTGCAAGAACAATTGCCGGAAATTGTGCGCAAAACCGGTCCTATTTTAAGCGTGTCGGCAACACCGGAGAAACGACTGTTTGATATTTATAATGAGCAGATATCGGCAATTTTTGAGGAATATCTTGCGGTTCGGCAAAAACGTTCCGCTTTAATGGATACGGCAGAAAATTATGATAGAGAAAGCAAATTATGCCGCCGCTAAATTGTTATTTTTGTTGCTGGCAGAAAGTTTTTTCTAAGTATTCCAAACATTCGTTAATATTATCGGCGGCTAAGTCAATGTATTCCACGCACTGGTCGTTAGGTTTACCGTGGCAGAGGCGCATGGTTGCCATACCAGCTTTTTTGGCAAACTCCAAGTTAGAATAGCTGTCATCAATAAATAGACAATCTTTCGGAGCATGACCGATTTTTTCGCAGAATTTTAAATAAACATCGGGACTTTCATTCTTTTTGTAGCAATCAAATTCTTCTACGGAATAAAATTTTCCGGCAAAAAAGTTATATAAGCCGATGTGCTTTAAAATGGCTTCACAAGCATCATGCGAACTGGTAGAAAGAATATACTGCGGGCAAGGCAGTTGTTCCAAGCGCTGCAAAAGTCCTTCATAAGGCTTTATCGGGTGCAGGTTTAGCTCTTTGCGCTTGTGGTAGGCGTCAAACATATCTTTAGGAGAGATGCCGAATTTTTGCACAAAAATTTCGCCGCCATCGCGGTAGGTGCGGTAAGATTCCGTTACCATAGCTTTAGCAGTTGGAAAATCCAAAGGCAGTTTTAAGTCTTCAATCGCCGCTTTGGCGGTAATTTCATCTAGCAAATTATGAAATTCCGGTGTTTCGCGGTACAAAGTGTTATCCAAATCCCAAACTATGACCTTTTGCATTTTATCTTCCTTATGTTTAAACCTTGCTAAAAATATCACAAATTGCAGCAAGGTCAAGACGGAATCGTCAAACTTTAAATTAAACTGTTGATGATTATATTTGCAGAGAAGGAGCAAAAAATGATTAAAAAACTGAATTTGGCAGTGGTGGCAGTTTGGAGCAGCATATCGGTTTTCAGCTCTAATGCCTTTTTTCCGCAAAATGAGGACGAGCAAACCGACGGAGCGTATATTTTTGAGCCGGACGCCGACTATCCGAATGTTGAAGCCGCGCCTTTAGAGGTTAATAATAAAGATGAAGACGTGCCGTATCCGCCTTCATCTTTTGATTCAAATACCTTGGAAAACGGTTCTATTTCGCCGTCAGCTCAGCCAGTTTTTTATCCACCAAAGGAACAATGACTTTCAGCGAATCTTCCAGTTTATAGGTTGATGTATCAATCATAACGGCATCGAAAGCCGGTTTTAACGGTGCTGAACTGCGGTTTAAGTCGCGGTCGTCGCGGGCTTTCATATCGGCATAAACCTGTTCAAACGTGGTGTCGTGTCCGGCGGCGATTAAATCGCTGCAGCGGCGGCGGGCTCTAATGGTTAAATCGGCAATAACATAAAGCTTCAGGTCGGCTTGCGGGCAGATAACAGTACCGGTATCGCGTCCGTCATAAATGGCGCCGTTAGCCGGAGAGCCGTCTTCAAATACCGGATTTGAGGCAAAATTTTTTTGCATTTCCAACAAAGCGGCGCGGACACTGGGATAAGCAGAAATTACAGAAGCGGCTTTGCTGCCGACATCGGAGCGAAAATCTTTGTTTTTTGATAACTCCATCATTTTGGGAAAAGTTAAGCTTTTTGCTAAAGAAGCGGCTTTTTCTTCATCGTTTAAATCATAGCCGTTCAAAACCATTTGCAAACCGACGGCGCGGTAAACCATTCCGGTGTCAAAATATGCCATTTTATATTTTTTTGCCAAAGCAGCGGCGATAGTGCCCTTTCCTGAGCCTGCCGGTCCGTCTATTGTGATTATCATTTTTTCCTCCGATAAAATTTGAGATATTATGGAATAATTAACATATATGCCGTACACTTACAAAATAAAAGTGTATTTATACAATGTTTTTTGGCGCGGTATGATTGTAAGATTATATTATAAAGAGGGTTTGAACGATATTGGGCAGACAGTGGAATTTGATGAAAAGCAAAGCCACTATTTGAGCAATGTTTTACGGCTGCACGCTGGCGATTTGGTATATTTGTTTGACGGCAAAAACGGCGAATATAAGGCAGAGCTGACCGAAATAAATAAAAAAAACGTGCGGGCGGTTATGCGGGAAAAAAGCCGGAAAATGCAGTGTTCTCCGAATATATGGCTGTTGTTTGCGCCATTGAAAAAAGACAAAACAGATATGGTGGTGCAAAAAGCGGTTGAGCTTGGAACGAGCCGCATTATACCAGTGCAGACGGCGTTTACCAATGCAGAAAAAGTGCGGCTGGAACGCTATGAGGCGCAGGCAATAGAAGCGGCAGAGCAATGCCGGCGCTTGGATTTGCCGGAGATAAGCAAGGTGCATACTTTGGATAAAGTTTTGGAAAATTGGGACGCAGAGAGAATTTTGTTCTTTTTAGACGAACGCGGCGCTGGCGGTAAAATTACGGAAGCAATGCAAGCATGCAAAAAAGCCGCAATAATTATTGGACCTGAAGGTGGATTTAGTGAAAGCGAGGCGCAGAAACTGCGTTCTCTGCCTTTTGTGAAAAGCATTTCGTTAGGACAAAGAATATTGAGGGCTGAAACGGCGGCAATTGCGGCGCTGTCTTGCTGGCAGGCTATAAACGGAGATTGGTGAAATGAAGTTTTTGATTGCAGATGATCATGAATTATTTTTGCAGGGATTGGATTTTATTTTGCATAAGCAATATCCCGAGGTGGAAACTGTGCTGACAAACAGCTATACTGGAATTTTTGAGATTTTGGAAAAACAAAAAGATTTTGACTTGATTATTACGGACTTGGCAATGCCGGGGGCAAATTGGCTGGAGGCTATAAGCCGTATTCACACAATCTGCGCCGAAGTGCCGATTATTATTATTTCTGCAGTGTTTGATAAAGAAATTTTACAAAAAACCTATAATATCGGCGTGTCGGGATATATTTCCAAAGCATTTCCAAACAGCATAATTCTAAGCGCAATAAACTTGGTGCTGGCAGGAGGTATGTATATTCCGCCGGAACTGCTGCAGGTTAATTTGAAAGATAACTCTTTACCTATTTACGAGCTGATTGCCGATTTGGACGAGAAGCCGAAACAAACTAAAGAAAATAAGATATTGACGCCGCGGCAAACCGAAGTGGTGCAATGTTTGGCAGAAGGGCTTTCCAACAAACAGATTGCTTATCGTTTGGGACTGAGCGAAGGCACGGTCAAAATTCATATTACGCTTTTGATGCGGGCTTTGGAAGTTAGCAATCGTGTACAGGCGGTAAATGAAGCCCGCCGTTGCGGCTTGCTGAAAAATAAGGAATAAGGAGAAAGCTATGACTAAAATTAACAGTCTGCCGCCTTATATGAATATCTTATTTAACCGTCTCTATGCAAATAAAATAGTTTCCGGCGTCTGCGATGATGAAAGAATCGTCAAACTATGTCATTTAGGGCAAAAAAAGAAGATAATGAAGGATTTGCTCCGCGATGTGGCGAAAAATGCGCATGTTTTGCAAATCGGGCTGACTTTCGGCGATGAATTGGAGCAAATTTATGACAAAGTTAAAAAGCAAGGCAAGCTTGATGTGTTTGATGTTTCGGATATACAGCTGCAGCGGGCTAAGGATAAATATGCCCGAAAAAATATTGAATTAAGTAATTATAACGCTGCCTTGGCTTGGGACGAAAAATATGACGTGGTTATCTGCTATAATCTTTTGCACGAATTGCCGCTGAAAACCAGACAGCAGGTAATGGATAATGTGCTGAAAAGCCTGACGACCGGCGGCAAGGCTATATTTGTTGATTATGCAAAGCCTTTGTGGTGGCAGATTTTCCGCTACCCTTTGTTTATTTTTAACAGGTTGTACAGACCGTTTTGTGAAAGTTTGTGGGAGCAGCCGCTGGAAAATTTCAGCTCACTGAAAGACGGGTTTCGCTGGCAACATTCTTATTATGGCGGAAAATTGTGGCAAAAAACGATTGCTGTGCCAAAAATTTTAAGCAATGACGATGTAAAAAAATTGACCAAACTCTTTAGAGGAAAATAAATAAAACTCCGCTGTTGTGAAAAAAGCGGAGTTTTTTGCGAATATATAAAATTACCGTCCGGAATTTTTTTGCTGAAAATATTTCTGCAAATCTAAATTATGGTGCTGCTGAGGCATTTGGCTTTTTTGCTTGTCTGCCTCTTCATGATAATCTTTAATAGCGTCTTGTTTTATGGTTAAATCAGGAGTAGTCAGCTCTTTTACGTATTCTTCCATATTATATTGGTATTCGTCGACTTTCTGTTTGAAGTTTTTATACATTTCATCTGCGCCGTTAATGCCGCCGATTGCCATCTGCCTAGCAGCGTCTAAGGTGATGTAGTTGGTTTGATTTACTTCTTTAGCTTTGTTTTTAACTTTGGGTTCTGCCAGCAGTTTTTCTGAACCTGCACCGAATGCAATTTTGGAGGCAACAACTTTTCCTGCGTCTCCCAGCTGCAAACAAGAACCGTCGCGTTTTCCAAAGTGTTTAGCGAGTTTTTCAATACCATTTGCCACTTGGTTAGAACGAGTGCCAATTAAAGGGTAGATGCCGACTATAAATTCTTTCTGCGCATTTAAAACTTCATCGTAATGTCTTTTGGCAAGATTTTCAAAATCTTTAACAAACATCGCTGAATAGCGTGTCTCTCCAATGTTGTTCACGGTTATTTTTTTCATTTCTTTAATAGCGTTTTGGCGCTCAAGCGTGCCTTCTAAGCCGGTTTTGAGCTCTCCGTCTTCATCGTATAGATATTTTTGCACATTTTCCAAGGCTTTTTGGTTGATTTGCGTGTTCCTGATGTATTTGGCAGCAAATTTATGTAAATCTTCATTATTAGAGCAATAGAGGTAGCGCATAAAATATTTTCCCATTGCTGGAGTGCTTTGGAACATAAACATACGGCTTCCGGAAGCATTTTTATTTACTACATCGCCTTTTTTGCCCTCTCGAGCTTCCATAACCGAAACCATATCATAACCGGCGATTTTGTCTTTATCGACACGTTTTATATTGATGGTGCTGTTATTATTCCATTCATCGGTTGACATAATAAATGCGGCTTGCTGATTCATCAAACCATATGGTAATTCTTCAAGTTTTTCAAAAGAATGATTCTGTGTGGCGGACTTTTCGGCAGCTTGCTTTTGGGCTT